>NZ_CALGEO010000059.1:0-2185 GCF_937881865.1 Candidatus Proelusimicrobium excrementi | reverse complement strand
CATTCATCCCTGCACGCAGCCAGTGGATCATCGGTGGTGACGGTGCATCTTATGATATCGGATACGGCGGACTCGACCACGTGCTTGCTTCAGGCGAGAATGTGAACATCCTCGTACTCGACACAGAGGTTTACTCTAACACAGGCGGACAGTCTTCAAAGGCTACTCCTGCCGGAGCTATCGCGAAGTTCGCTGCTTCCGGTAAGAAGGTTAAGAAGAAAGACCTCGGTATGATAGCCATGACTTACGGCAACATTTATGTAGCCCAAATCTGCTTGGGCGCAAATATGAACCAAGCCGTACAAGCCTTGGCTGAAGCCGAAGCCTATGACGGCCCGGCACTCGTAATCGCCTATGCGCACTGCATCGCGCACGGTATCGACATGAGCAAAGGCCTGCTCGAAGCCAAAAAAGCCGTACAGAGCGGAAGATGGATACTTTACCGCTACAACCCGGCTTTGAAAGCGCAGGGGCTTAATCCTCTTAAAGTCGACAGCGGCGAACCTACAATCGCTTTGAAGGACTTTATGTCCGGCGAAAACAGGTTCAAAGCCTTGATGAAAAACAACCCGGCCAGAGCCGAACAGCTGCTTAAGATTGCGGAAGCGGAATACGCTTACAGGCGCAACCTTTACAAACAGCTTGCGGCATTGCCCGGCCAAAAAGAAGAGGAAGTAAAAGCTTAAGCTCCAGCTTACTTTTCAGTTAAGAATCCCGCGTTACCAAGTAACGCGGGATTTTTAATTTTATATATTTGTAAAAAAATACTGCGGATGTTCCGCCAGGTTATACTGTCAAGACCAATAAATAAGGCTGGGCCCGCCCTCATAAAATCCAAGAAGCCTAAATAAATAAAAACATATCGGAAATGTGCTTCAAAAATTACAATTTAAGGCAAAGGTTCGGGATGAATTGAAATTATTGAGCCTTCCCCGAATTCGGCTTTTAACTTTTCTTCTATTTCCGACATCTTCGTGTGGACGGTTTCAAAAGGAGTTTCTTTAGGCAAGTCTATATGCAGCTCTATAACGGCGCGGTAGCCCACTTTGCGGGTTTTTATTTCATGCGGGTTTTGCACACCTTCTACGGAAAGGCAGACTTTCTTTATCGTATCCAAGCTGCTTTTGGGAAGGGAGGCGTCGAGAAATTCAGATATGGCCATTTTAAAAATTTTAAACCCCACCGCCGCAATAAATAAGCTGACCAATGCGGCCGTAAGCGGATCAAGCAATCTCCATTTAGGCCCCAAGAACATCGCGCCCGCAATGCCGACAAGCACGCCTAAAGAGGAAAAAGCGTCGCTTCTGTGATGCCATGCGTTTGATATCAAAGCGGTGCTATTTATTCTTCGCCCGACTCTTACCGTATATCGATACATGGCTTCCTTTGCAATTATTGATATAACTGCCATAATTAAGGAAATATAATAAGGCGCGGGCAGCAATGCCCCTTTAAAAGAAGCGTAAACAGCTTTAACCCCGCCGTAAAACAGCCAAAAAGCGGCCAGTATCAGCACGACGGCGATTATTAATGCCGAAAATGTTTCAAAACGCCCGTGCCCGTAAGGATGTTCTTCATCTTCCGGCGCACTGCCCAAATGCACGCCGACAAGAAGCACTATATCGGTAACCAAATCGGAAAAAGAATGTACGCCGTCGGCAATCATTGCGGCGCTTGCGCCGAATATACCCGTCAGTATTTTAAGTACGGCAAGCGCTATATTGCCGAACATACAAATATAAGTTATTTTCTCCGTTTGTTTTACACGGTCTTGCGCGCTCAAGTTCATAGTAATATTATATAAAAAACATAAAAACCCCGCCTTAGCTTGCGCTTTGGCGGGGCGGTTAGTTGAGAGGGGCTTTTCAGCCCTGAAAATTAAAATTTACCGCACGCATGAGCTGCTACGCTGGTATTCAAACTAAGCCCCATAGCGCTCGCAAAAGCGGAACAACTGCTGTAAGAAACAGGCAGATAGAACTCGTTTCCGTTAGTCATCGTACAGCAGGTTATTCCATAGGCGTAGTTGCCTGAGATGCAATTGCAAGGATAATTAGTGTTTGACTTGTTACTAGCTATATAACATCCGTAATTGCAGCAATTGCAAGTGCCCGAATCCAAAACCTGTCCGCCGGGACAAGTTTTGCTGCATGTGCATGTCCCCCAGGAGCCCGTCGTCCATTGC
>NZ_CALGEO010000058.1:0-4341 GCF_937881865.1 Candidatus Proelusimicrobium excrementi | reverse complement strand
CGGAGCGATCGATGCGGCAGCTTCTCGGACATAACGTGCAAAGATGCATTTTATCTGTTGTTGAGCATTCTGTGCTTCAGATCCCAAAGCTCCTGAGACAAGTCAACGTAGTAGGTATGAGGATTTTCAAAACGCAGAACCTCATCCCACAAAGTGTTAATCTGTTCTTTGCAGTAATTCTGAATTTCCTGCAGATTTGGAGATTCATATACACATTCGCCTTTCACAAATACCGGAACCTGCAATGGTTTTGCAATAAAGTCGGTAATCATTTTCCGTTTCCATGTGTAAGACGGGTCAAAAATTTCATATGGCTGGCTGTCATCAATCACTTCGTCATGCAGTGTAATAACATCGGCAATAGCTTTCCCGGTAGTTCTTTCGTATAAGCGCCATGGTTTTTTGAAACCCGGATTGGTAATTTTTTCAACATTTTCGCTGACTTTGATTTTTGGTACCAGCTCATTATCCTGTTCTACAGCAACCAGCTTGTACACACCGCCGAATACCGGGTTGGATTTTGCAGTTATCAGACGTTCCCCTACACCAAAGGAGGTCACCTGACCGCCCTGGCTCAGAATATCACGAATAATATGTTCATCCAGCGCATTGCTTGCTACGATGCCACAGTCTTCAAAACCGGCATCATCCAGCATTTTGCGCGCTTTTTTGGAAAGATAAAAACATCAATGCGGCAAAGGAATTGAACAAAACGAACAAAGCCCATAATTTTAAAGAAGCAAAAGCCGTATAAGGCGACAATTTAAGACATTTAGCCGACAAAGCTTTTACGGAAAGATTTTCCTTTAACACATTGACGTACGGCATTCATTCCCCCTTACAAGTAGATTATAGCAATAAATTTAGTAGAATTATTTTATGAAAAATATGAAAAACACAGCCAAAACGCTGACGGAAAATATGATAAACTCCGCCATGGCGGTATCTTGCGCGAGAAGAGATTATTTCCCAGATAAGCAAGCCTTGCTCAACGCTTTTACCTTTTTTAAAGACGCTTTGTTTTTGTACACCATTAATCCCAAACTTGAAAGCAAAAACTGCGGCATTGACGATTTTGAAAAAAGACTCAAAAAAAATCTTAAAATTCTAGAGCGGGAAATAAAACACTATCTGTGTTTTTCTTCCGCCGAAAAGCCGCAAAAAGCGGCAAAAAAAGCGGCGGAAGTAACGCAAAAATTTAAGCAGGCCCTGCCAAGGCTTCAGGCATTGGCTTTAAGCGACGTCGAAGCCGCTTACAACGGCGATCCGGCCGCAAAAAACTATTATGAAGTAATGCTCTGCTACCCCGGGCTTTTGGCCGTAACTTTGCAGAGAATGGCGCACTTCCTTTATGAAAACGATTTGCAGCTTACCGCCCGCATAATAACCGAACACGCCCACAGCCTTACCGGCATAGACATACACCCCGGCGCGAAAATTGGGCGCGGCTTTTTTATAGATCACGGAACCGGCGTCGTAATCGGCGAAACCACGGAAATAGGCGACAACGTAAAAATATATCAGGGGGTTACGCTCGGCGCAAAGAGCTTCCCCAAAGACGAAAACGGCCACGCCAAAAAAGGCCTTAAAAGGCACCCTACGGTTGGCGACGGGGTAACAATATACGCCGGCGCGGCGATACTGGGGCCGGTAAAGATAGCCTCCGGCACGGTTGTGGCCGCAAACACCTGGATAACGGAAGATATTAAATAAAAATGATTCGCAAAATACTTTTAGTTCTTACGGCTTTTTGCCTGATTTACGCGGGATGCTCAAGCGCGGCAAAAAACAAAAAAGAGTTTTTAGCCTCTATAGACTCGCACGAAACGGCCCCCGCAGAGGCCGTTTTAAACGGAGAAGAACTTTATATAAAGTATATATATCAAAATACGGACGTTTATTTTAAAGCGGCTCTTCCGAAAAATCTGCAAAACTCTTTGGATAATTACGCCCGCGCGCAGCTTTCCGCCGCCAAAGAAATAAAAAATCCTTCCGCCGGAAGCGAGCGCGTAGTTTACGCAGCGGCCGGATTTGAAGGCATAATAAAAGACTTTTTTAAAACGCTTTTGCCCAAGGGCGACGGCACCGGTGTTATCATTATAGTTCAAGGTTTTGAAGGCGCGCTTTACAGGGATAAAAACGGCAAGGCGGATTTTAAGCTGCTTACGGAAATGCCCGAAGATATCCAAATAACCGGCAGAATAAACGAAAGCCAGTTCACGCAAATGTTCCTAAACGCCTTAAAAAAAGATTCCCGCCTGGCCGGGATATCTCAGACAAAATTTCTGCTGCCGACGCAAAACAAAAGCACCGAACCTTATATATATTTGGATCTTGAAAAAAATTTGGTCGTAACGCTTATCCTGCCGGAATATTTCGAACTAAAAAAACAAATGTCGGAGCTGGGATTTTCGGCCTCGTTTATATATTCTTTCCTGATAAAAAGCCATATATTCGGTATAATAAAAGCACCGTTTACTTCGGTATTCAGGCTGCTTTCTTTGGGCAAGAACTCTCTTTACAGCGCGATGGTTCCGCCCGCGACGGATATTGAAGGGCAAATCCCCCCCGTCAACGAAAACGCCCAAGGCATGGACTTAAAAGATTTTAACGATTTTCTGAATAAAACAATCTCAAAAGAAGTTTATAAAGGCAGCGCGCAGCTGCTTATCAACGGGGAAGAATTTTATCCGCATTTCTTGGTAAACGCAAATAAGGCTAAGCACTCCATATTTATAAGGCTTTATATATTCACGACGGATATGTACGCGCTTTCCATAGCGGATATGCTCAAACGCAAATCCAACGAAGGAACGCAGGTAAGAGTTATGATTGACGAACTCAATTCCCTTTTAAACAATAAAAAAACCCCGGCTTATTATTCCAAAGATTATGTTATGCCGCAAAGCATAGCCTCTTATTTAAAAAAGGGTTCAAAGGTTAAAGTAAGGAAAAGGCTCAACACTTGGGCGACTTTTGACCACAGCAAAGTAATAATAATCGACAGAGATTTGGCCTATACGGGCGGGATGAACTTCGGCGAAGAATACCGTTATCAATGGCATGACATGATGGTCGCCCTGCGGGGCCCGGTTACGGGAAGGCTGGTAAAAAACTTTTACGAAACTTGGAGCTTCAACGGCTGGGGCGGTGATTTTTCAGCCGCGTACAGAAAACTTTTCAGCAAGAAAATCCGCGAGGAAAACCTTGAAAAACCCGGCATGATAAATATCCGCCTGCTTTATACGCGCCCGGAGGAAGCGCAGATTTTTAAAGCTCAGATAGAGGCAATTAAAAGAGCGCAAAAAAGGATTTACATACAAAACGCGTATTTTTCCGACGACCGCATAGTAAAAGGCCTAATAGAAGCGCGCGCCCGCGGCGTTGACGTGCGCGTAATTTTACCGAGCGAAAACGACATAAGCATAATGCAAAAAAACAATATCGCCATGGCGAACAAACTTTGGCGCAACGGGATAAAAGTATACTTTTATAACGGTATGAGCCACGTAAAAGCCGCATTGTATGACGATTGGGCCATAGTCGGATCGGCCAATTTCGATAAAATGAGCCTGTTTATCAACAATGAAATGAGCCTCGGCATAGACGACCCGGCCTTTGTAAAGGAATTGGAAACAAGACTTTTTGAAAAAGATTTTAAAGATTCCAAACTTATGGATAAAGAAATAGAAATGAACTGGGCCTGGCAGATTGTAAACGCTCTGACAAACCAGCTTTAATTTATGAAAAGAAAAAGAATTTCTTCAAAAAAACAAATACGCTTTTGGGCCGCGGTTATAATAACAGTGATACTGTTTTTTGTGCAATATTTCGGCGGAGAAACGGCAAAAGCGCCGCGCCGTATTGACCCTAAAGCCGATGAATTTGACAATATTGAAGTAATCTCCGTATATGACGGAGACACTTTTAAAATAAACCTTAACTGTAAAGAGGAAGTGCTTTGCGGAAATATATCCGTAAGAGTGCGCGGGGTGGACTGCCCGGAAATAAAAGGCAAAACCGCCAAAGAAAAACGCTTGGCGAAGAAAGCCAAAACTTTTACGGAAAATTTTTTAAGCGCCGCGCCGGTCAATCTTAAAAACTGCGGGCGTGACAAATACTTCCGCTTGTTATGCGACGTTAAAGTCAATGAAGAAGATTTGGCAGAAGCCCTCTTAAAAGCCGGTTTGGCTTATCCTTACGACGGCGGAACCAAAGAAGACGTCTTCCGCTGATATCTTATATTTATACAAACATAACCCCCGCCTTTGCTTGCGCTTAGGCGGGGCGGTTAGTTGAGAGCCGGGGTTTGCCCCGGTTCAAAATCAATCACGCAACAAC
>NZ_CALGEO010000057.1:0-1154 GCF_937881865.1 Candidatus Proelusimicrobium excrementi | reverse complement strand
GAGGCATAAGCCTCTCAACTAACCGCCCCGGCTTCAGTTAAGAAGCCGGGGTTTTCCATGAACGTTATAGAATGATAAAATATATCAATGGATATCATAGAAAAAGCCCTTAAAGACCATTCTTTGAACAAGACGGAGATAACCGAGCTTCTTCGTCTAAAAGACGCCGCCCCTTTATATGCCGCCGCCGACGTAGTGCGTAAAAAATACGTAGGGGACGAGGTTCACCTTAGAGGGCTTATAGAATTTTCCAATATATGCAAACAAAATTGCCTTTACTGCGGTTTAAGAAGGGATAACAAAAAAGTCAAACGTTACCGCCTGAGCGCGGAAGAAATAATCAAACTCGCCGAAAACGCCAAAAATTACGGCTATAAAACGGTGGTTTTGCAATCCGGGGAAGATTCTTTTTATGACGCCGATAAAATGACGTATATCATAAAAAAAATCAAAGCTTTGGATTTGGCTTTGACTTTGAGCCTAGGGGAAAAAACTTTTGAAGAATACCGCATTTACCGCGAAGCCGGCGCGGACAGATATCTTTTGCGTATAGAAACCACGGATAAATCCTTATATGAACGCCTGGACCCGGGCATGAGTTTTGAAAACCGCCTGCGCTGCCTTAAAGATTTAAAAGAACTCGGCTATGAAGTGGGGTCTGGCATAATGGCCGGCCTTCCCGGGCAAAGTGAGGAGAGCATAGCCGAAGATATTTTATTTATGAAAAATCTGCCCGTGCACATGGCCGGGATAGGGCCTTTTATTGCGCATCCCGATACCCCTCTTGGGGAAGAGAAAAAGAATAATTTTGAAATAGCTTTAAGAACTATGGCCGTAACGCGCCTTTTAATGCCCTTGATTAATATCCCTGCCACTACGGCCATGGAAGCTTTGGATAAAGACGGACGTATGAAAGCTTTGCAAAGCGGGGCGAACGTCGTCATGCCAAATGTTACGGAGGGCGAAGCGCGCAAACTTTATATTTTATATCCCGGCAAAATATGCACCGGGGAAACGCCGTCCGTATGCCACGGCTGTATAGAAAATAAAATAAAAGCGGCGGGCAGGAGTATAGGCCTTGGCAAAGGCGTCAGCAAAGCTTATGTATATGATAAGAGTGAGGAAACTTTATGAACTTTTTTTTAATCAGTTTG
>NZ_CALGEO010000056.1:0-15824 GCF_937881865.1 Candidatus Proelusimicrobium excrementi | reverse complement strand
TAAAATCGCTTTTTTTTCTAGTATTTTGTGAACAAAAAATAAAATATCGCTGTTATATGAAAATCTTGCTACAATATCTCCTTTTTTTATTTGCATATTATATCACCTCAAAATTTTAAGGGATATAATATACTATGTAGAAATTTGTAACTTTGTGCGATATTTTTTCCTTGTATTCTAAATTTAATTATGATATAAATTTAGATGAGTTATTATATGATGTACCAAATATAAATGCTGAAATTATTTTATTTACTATCGAGTTTATAAAAAATAAATCCTCTTTATCCAGCATACGCTTTGAGGCCAATTCCGCCAAACGGCGCGAGCGGACTTTCTCCCCCAAAACGGGCGGCAAATCAAGAAAAGCAAGCATTTTCGTTATATTGTTTTGTACGATTTCAACCTCTTTAAAAGAAGGCTTTTTGAACTTTGCCCCCCGCGCGGAACTTTCCGTCTGCGCAAGCTCATAGCAGCATAAAATAACCGCCTGCGCTAAATTTATTGAAGGCACTTTTGCCGTAGTGGGTATATTGAGCACGCAGTGCGCCAAAGAAATATCTTCCGAAGAAAGCCCCGTCTTTTCCGGGCCGAAAATTATCGCGCAGTTTTCGCTTCCGCTCTCTTTCAAATACGCGCTTATATCCGGCAGGGAAACTATCTCCTGATTGATTTTGCGGTTCTTTAAAGCGGTGGTAGCCAAAACCAAATCCGCGTCAAAAAGAGCTTCTTTTAAAGAAGAATACCATTTGGCGTTTTGCAGTATTTCATGCGCGCCGACGGCGGAAACGGCTTCCCGCCAGACAGGTTCGTAAGGATCTACGACCCTTAAATCGCTAAGGCCGAAGTTACCCATCGCACGCGCAGCCGCGCCGATATTTTGAGGGTTCCTTGGACGGACCAATATAATGGAAATGTTCATAATTATTTGGTTTTGCTCTTCATTATGTCCACAATGGTGGTATCCACTTTTACCATGCCGACCGTGGAAATGCGGCTTAAGTTCTGTATCGTCGCTTCAGCCGTTTTGCCGATAAAGCCTTCCACTTCCGTAATGCCGTAATGATTCATGCCCATAAAAGCCGCCCTTAAAGCGGAATCCACCGAACTTACCACTTTTAAAGCGCAGCCGCTTTTTGCTCCGTCGCAGAGCATACCGCCGATATCGCTTATGATATTATTTACGGCCAAGGTTATGGCTTTTAAATCCGCACCTTTCTGCTGGTAAACTATCGCGGCCGAGGCGCCGACTCCAGCGGCTATGGCGCAGCCGCAAATAGGCGCCAAATCGCCCGTAAAAGCTTTCACGTAACCGTTAAGCAAATGCGAAAGGGCTATGCTTTGCAAAATAATCTTTTCTTTAATTTTTAACCGTTTGCCGACGTGATAGGGAACCAGTACCGCCACTATGCCCTGATTGCCGCTTTCACCGCTGCTCATAACGGGGACGGCTATTCCGTCCATACGCGCGTCCGCCGCCTGGGAAGCCAATATCTTGGCGGAATTTATAAGGTTTTTATCAAGCATGCCGAGCTTTACCAATTCGCTTAAATAAAAACCCACCTTCTTAAGGTTCGCGCCTTTTTTGGCCGCGGCCAAATTCATTAAAGCGCCTTCTTTAATGTAAGCCAAATCTTCATCGTCCGCGTTTTGGGCTTCGCGCACCAAATCAGCCAAAGAAGACTTGGCCAAAAGCCTCTTAAAATCCCCTTCGCTTTTGCCGGTTTTAACTTCCGCCTTGACGTCTATAAGCACGCGGCCGTTGTCTTCAAGATAAGTTACCGCCGTATGACATCCGCTTATTACGGCCTTGGTTTTATATCCGTCTTCGAACAGAACTTCCGTCTTTATATAAAAACCTTTTTGATTCTTCACTTTTATAGTTACGGCTTTTTCCTCAAGCATTATCTTGGCTTTTTTCAAAACGGAAGAAGACACCCCTTTAAGTATTTCCATGCCGAGTTTCGGTTTTGCCGTCAAAAGCCCCAAAGCCGCCGCCAAAAGATTGCCCTTTTCCCCGTCGGTGTTTGGGATTCTTACGCCAAGGCCGTTTTTAAAAGTGGCGGAATCTACGAAAACAACCGCTTTCTTTATACGCCCTTTATGCAAAGCCGAAGCGTTGGCGGCGCAAAGCGCGACGGAAACAGGTTCCGTACAGCCCATGGCCGGATATACCTGCCCTTTAAGCACTTGTTTAAGCAAAGTCGTCATACTTTCTCCTTTTTGGTTTTTATGAAGCTGTTTGCCCTTATACTGAAAAACTTTCCTTTGCCCACAACGATATGATCCAAAACCGATATGCCCAAAGGCGCGGCTATGCGCGAAAGAGTTTCGGTAAGGGCTCTGTCTTCGGCGGAAGGATCGGGTTCGCCCGAAGGATGATTATGTACAAAAATCAAAGCCGCAGCGCGGCGTTTTAAAGCCTGTTCTATTATTTTTCTGGGGGATATGCTGGCCCTGTCTATAGTGCCGGTGGAAATGCGCTCAACGCCTATAACCGTATTGCGGGTGGTAAGATAAATAACTTCAAAGACTTCGTTAGGCTCCCCCTGCAAAGAGGCGCGGCAGAAATCCACGACGTTTTCGGGCGTTGTGATTTCCTTGCGTTTTTTAACTTCTTCCAAGAAATAAAAACGCATAACCTCCCTTACAAGCCTGATAAACAGCGCGCTGTGCTTGCCGATGCCCGGGACTTCGCCGAGTTCGGACGGAGTCGCGTCTAAAACCGAGCCTAAAGAACCGAATTTTTTAAGCAAAGCCCAAGCCAAAGGTTTGGTATCCTTACGGCTTATGGCGTAAGTAAGCAAAAGTTCAAGGATTTCATGCTCCAATAAAGAGGAAAGACCGGCGTTTTCAAACCGTTTCCTTAATCTGGCTCTGTGGCCGCTGTAAGAGGGTTTTTCCATATAAATATTATATACTTTTATCATGAAATATTTTAAACGGGGGATTTATGAGTAAAAAAGTTTTGGTTATAGGTTCCGGCCCGGCCGGATATCCTGCCGCGCTTAAATTGGCCGCCTTGGGCGCGGAAGTTACCGTAGTTGAAAAAAACAAAGCCGGCGGCGTTTGTTTAAACTGCGGGTGCATACCTTCAAAATCTTTACTGGACGCCGCACACAGGTTTTACACCGTTAAAGAGGCTAAAACACTTTCATCAAACCCGGAAGCCGGCGACGCTTTTTTTAATTCTTTTGATTTTGCAAAGATACAGGCACGCAGGCAGGCGGCGGTGGATAAACTGCAAAGGGGAGTACTGGCCTTGTTTAAAGCGGCAAAAGTCAATTATATTGAGGGAGAGGCTTCTTTCACCTCGCCGAATTCCGTAAAAATCAACGGGGAAGAGATGGCTTTCGACGCCGTGATAATAGCGACGGGTTCAAAAGCTTTCTATCCCCCTCCGTTTGATAAATACAAAGAACATCTTTACGACAACAGTAATATCTTTACAATAACAGAATTGCCAAAACGGGCCGTAATAATAGGCGGCGGCGTAATAGGCTGCGAGTTCGCCTGCATATTCAACGCTTTGGGCGTACAGAGCACGATAGTAGAACTTGCCCCCAGCATACTCCCGCTTGAAGACGAAAGCATTTCAAGAGTTTTGAAAACTTCTTTTGAGAAGCGCGGCATTAAAATAATGACTTCAACCTCAGCGGAAGATATGAGCGTTGAAAACGGCGTCAAAACAATACGCCTGGCCGGAGGGCAAACCTTAGAAGCCGATTTGGTGCTGGCGGCTGTGGGCAGAACGCCGGATTTCCAAAACCTTAATTTGGAGGCCGCCGGCGTAGAGTATGACGCAAAAGCAGTAAAAGTAAACCCTAAAACCATGCAGGCAAAAGATAACATTTACGCCGCAGGCGATATCAACCGTCTTTGTCAGCTGGCGCACGCCGCAACGGCGCAGGGCGAAACCGCCGCTTTAAATATTATGGGCCTGCCCGCGGAATATGATAACAACCTCGTCCCCTCCGCCATATACACTTGGCCGGAAGCCGCCTCCGTCGGGCTGACTTTAAAGAAAGCCCTTGCACAAGGTTACAAAGCAAGAGCCAAAAAAAGTTTTATGTTGGCAAACGGAAGAGCCGTGGCGCAAGGAGAAACGGAAGGCTTCGCCCAAATTATTGAAGACGAAGAAACCGGGCTTGTATTGGGCGCGCAAATAGTAGGCCCCGGCGCCGGAGAAATGATACATATTCCGCTTATGGCTATGACTTTTAAGATAAAAGCCAAAGAGGCCGGCAAAGTCATTTTCGCTCATCCTACCGTAAGCGAATGTTTAAAAGAAGCTTTGCTTAAATAGGTTTAAGAGTTCCGACAAAAAATCCCCCGGTTTTAAGCCGGGGGATTTTTATTAAGGAACAAAAAACTCAGTGAACCAGCAGGCCCGCTATAATGCCTCTAAGGCAGCTGGCCAGCAAACCGGCTATTAAAGCCTTAAAGCCCAAGCGGGAAAGATCCGCCCTTCTGGAAGGAGCGATAGCCCCGATTCCGCCGATTTGTATACCGATGGAAGAGAAGTTCGCAAAGCCGCAGAGAGAATAGCTTAAAATGACTTTGGTTCTTAAGCTCATCTCAATGGTGCCGGCGTTAAGAATGGAAGAGAAATTGGCGTAA
The DNA here is from genome assembly GCF_937881865.1 of Candidatus Proelusimicrobium excrementi. Classification (NCBI taxonomy): domain Bacteria; kingdom Pseudomonadati; phylum Elusimicrobiota; class Elusimicrobia; order Elusimicrobiales; family Elusimicrobiaceae; genus Candidatus Proelusimicrobium; species Candidatus Proelusimicrobium excrementi. Next base: position 11,204 of record NZ_CALGEO010000056.1, on the reverse strand, counting down.
GCCACAAACTCGTTGAGGACGGTCTTTTCCCCGATTAACTGCCCGGCCAAAACCATTTCGTCGGTGGGTACACCCATAAGCCAAGCAAAAGGAGAGAAAACATATCCGAAAATCTGCTCAATCGTTAAAGCTTTGGCCAAAAACCACCCGGTAATCCATTCCACTATGCCGCTGCACAAAGCGATTAAAGCCGTAAAAGCTATAAGCATGGCCGCTACGTTTAAAGCAAGCTGCAAACCGGTGGAAGTGCCGTTTGAAATCGCGTCGAGCACGTTTGCGCTGGGGTCTTTATAATCAATTTTGGCGACGCCCAAAGTTACCGGTTTTTCAGTTTCCGGGACCAATAATTTGGAGAACATCACGCCGGCCGGCGCGCCCATAACGCTGGCGGCCATAAGGTGGCCGGCTATGCCGGGGACGGTATCTTTAAGCATTATGATATACGCCGCAAGCACGCCGCCCGCAACGGTGGCCATACCGCCGGTCATAACGCACATAAGTTCGGATTTAGTCATTTTTTCGACATAAGGCTTAATCAAAAGCGGAGCTTCCGTCTGTCCTACGAAGATATTGGCCGCCGCGCTTAAGCTTTCCGCGCCGGAGAGTTTGCAAAGCTTGCCCAGCACCAAAGCAAACACGTAAACCACTTTTTGCATTATGCCCAAATAATATAAAAGAGACATCAAGGCCGAAAAGAAAACAATCGTCGGTATGACCTGGAAAGCGAAGATATAACCGAATTTTTCCTGGCTGGCCAAACCGCCGAACACCATTTCCGCGCCGGCTTTTTGGAAGTCAAGAACTTTTAATATGGCGTCGTTTAAATAATCAAAGACCGCAACGCCGGCGGAAGTCTTCAAAATCAAAACGCCGAACACCACTTGCAGACCGAAAGCCCACAAAATCGTGCGCCAGTTAATAGCTTTTCTGTTGGAACTGAGAGCGTAGCCTATCGCAATAAACAAGACTACGCCGATTAAAGCAGCAATATTTGCCATTGATGAACTCTCCTTTATGATAATTTTATAAGTCCATTCTACATTTTAAAATATTTTAAATCAAACGCGCGCGTCCGCGCCTGTTAAAAAGCGGCTTAAAATACTATAATAGAAAAATACGGAGGTGCTTTTATGGCGGATTTTTCTTTTGACGTAGTATCAAAAGTAGATTTAAATTTAATTGAAGAGGCTATCAGCGTAGCCAAAAAAGAAGTTACAAACAGATATGATTTTAAAGGTTCCAACCCCGATTTGGAGCTTGTATCCAAGGAAAATTTAATAAAAATCAGCTGCGCGGACGAATATAAAGTAAAAGCTTTATACGATATTCTTTTGACGAGGCTTGCAAAAAAAGGCGTGGCTTTAAAGAATTTCCAGCCGCAGAAAATAGAGGCCGCTTTGGGCGGCACGGCCAAGCAGGAAGTTAAAATACAGCAAGGCATACCTTCCGACAAAGCCAAAGAAATGACCAAACTTATCAAAGAAAGCAAACTGAAAGTTTCGGCTTCGATACAGGGCGATCAGCTTAGAGTCAGCTCGGCCTCAAAAGACGCTTTGCAGCAAACCATAGCTCTTTTGAAAGGCAAAGACTTCGGCCTTGAACTGCAATTTACTAATTACAGGTAATTTTGATGAATAAAATAAAATATATTGTTTTGGCGGCGGCGCTTTTGTTCTGCGCCGTGGATTTATCGGCGCAAAGCGCGCTGGCCGAACTTAACTTCTATAAAAAGCAAGGCCAAAGCGAAGACAAAAAACTGCTTGAAAGCCTTGACCGCCAGTTAGGCGCATGGCTGGATAAAAATTATTCTTTATCCGGCGCGGACGACGCCTTGGTGCTCAAAGCCGGGACGGAAGTAAGAATAAAAAAATATCCGGCCGCTTTCGTAACGCTGCTAAGGCATAAATATGAATTCCCCAATTCCGGCAACGCTCCGCAGGCCGCGGCTTTGTTTAACACCGTTATAGAAAATATGCCAAAAGCGGAAAGGGAAAATTTAAAAAAAGCTTACGCTTTAAAATCGGTGCCGAAAGATTCCGACGACAGAATGGCCGAGTTTCTTTCCTCGGCGACACGTCTGGGAATTAAAGGCTCTTACGAACCTTTAAACACCGAATACAGAAGTTTTTTTGCGCGCTTCCCGGTATACGGCAATAAAGACAAAATGGAATTGATGCTCGGCGATTTGGAACGCTTCAATAAAAATTATCAAGCGGCGATAATGCAATACCAAAAAGTTTACGACATTTATCCTTCAACAAAATACAAAGCCGCCTCATTAAGAATGCTCGGCGATATTTACGCAGGCGAACTTAAAGACTATAATCAGGCCGCTTACTATTATAACGGCGTTATAAAGAATTTCCCCAATTCCATAGAAATAGCGACGACCTACAACCATATGGCGATAATGAACGACAATCAGCGCGATTATTCTTCCGCAGTGGAAAATATTACAAAAGCCGCCGAAGCCTATCTTAAAACGGGTCAGCGCGCCAAAGCTTACGAGGCCTCCCTTTACAAAGCCGATTTGCAAAATAAAAAAATGAAAGATTACGCCGGCGCAACGGATACGCTTAACAAAACCGCAAAGATTTTCGCCAAAGACGAAAGCAAATTTATAAACTGCAAATTGCTGGCGGCGGAGATTTATTCCCGCAAGCTTAAAGACGACTACAGCGAGCTTAAAGCTTATGAGGAAATTATCGCAAAATATCCTTCCTCCGCACAGGCAGCCAAAGCTTTATATGAAGCCGGCATGATTAACGAAAGGCTGGCTAATTATCAAAAAGCCAAGGAACTCTATCAAAAGCTTATTATAAGCCGCCCCGCGGACGCTTACGCGACAAAAGCGCAAAGACGCGTCAATAAAATAGAAAAACAGCTTGCAGCCACTCAGACGGCCCCGCAAACAGGAGAAATAAAAAAACCGGCGGAAGCGGAAACGGAAGAAGAAGATATCGAAATACTGGAAGAATTAAAATAAAAGTTCCCCCCGCTGAAACGGGGGGATTTTTAATCCATATTATATAATCTCTATTATGCCGATTAGGCCTATACCGGCAGTAGGGCTTTTGGCTCTTTCGGATGTACAGCCCTTATGATAGCATAAAAGTGAAGCAGTAAATTTAAACAACTGAACAGGATAAAAACATCCAACGTAAACATCAAAGTGGAAAACGGCAGAAAAGCAAAAGTTAAAACTTTTGAAGTTTTAGTTTCTTAATTGCATAAAACTATAATTTAAACAAAAAGACCCCGCTTTTTAAATAAAGCGGGGTTTTTTAAAGGCAAATATATTATCTGCCGGTAACGACCGTGCAGACTTCCGCGTATACGGCGTAACCTTTGATTTCTTTGTTTACGGAAGAAACCTTAGTAATACCGCCGTTTTTCTTTGCGGCTTCAACTGACATGTCGCCGGAAATGAATAAACCGAGGATATTCGTACCGCAGGCTTTGCCTGATGTTAAAAGGAGTTTCCCTTTGTCGGGCAAAGCCCGGCCTACATTAGCTATGGAAGCATTTTACGACCGGATAAATTTATATATTGGAGTATAAATAATAAATTATTTTTTAAGTAAGTTATTAAGTTATGTGGTAACAATAAGTTTTAAAAATTTGAAAAAAGCAGTAGGCATGAAGAAACAACTTAACGCGAGCAACAGGCATGCGAGATTATAACAGGCGTGATTTTTCATATTTGCGGAAAATTTTTATTTTCTTACGAACGCGGTATACTAAGAATGATGCCGCCTTTGGCGGCGCAGTATCCAAGTGAGTAAAAAATCAAAATTTGCCTAAATATTAAAGCCTGTTAGCAATGAGAACAAAACTTAGACCGAATAGCTAAAAAGAGCCCATCAAAAAACCCGCAACTTAATGCGGGTTTTTAAAAGTGCGCGCCCGATAGGAATCGAACCTACAACCTTATCCTTAGGACGGATCTGCTCTTCCAGTTGAGCTACAGGCGCAAAACGATATAAAGTCTTCTAAAATTATAACAATTAAAAAGCTTTACGGCAAAGCCATAAGGCCCGAACGGAATTTGACGCAGGCTCCTGCGTTAAAAAAAGCGCGGAAGTAAAACGACCGCGCTTTTATCGCCGGAAAAACTATTTGCTTTCAGCTTTATTTACGGACTTAGCCAAGCGGGATTTCTTCCTGCCGGCCGCTTTCCAGTGGATTACACCTTTCTTTGCGGCTTTATCTAAAGCGGAAGAGGCCTTTGATACGCTTTCGGCTGTTTTTAATTTAGCCACTTCTTTGGCGGCTAAGCGGACAGCTTTTTTAAGGCCCGTATTGGCGGAATTCCTTTTTTCAGACTGTCTTTGAGCTTTAAGCGCGCTTGTATGACGCCCTGTTTTCAATTTTGCCATGTTTCATTACCTCTTAAATAAGTATATATATTTTATCTTTTTGTCGCATTTTATGCAACATTTTAATTAAATTTTCTATTTGCTGAGCAAAGTAAGTATTATACCTTTTATTTGTATAGACGGCTCCCCGGCGGAAGAAGACTTAAAAGCCATATCCGTTTCTATAATTTTATCCAAAGCGCGGCAAAGCGAGGCGGAAGACGGCATTATATAAGCCTTGGCCGCAAGGCGGCTTTCCCACGGAAGCAGCCCCGCCGCCTGCAAAAGAGCAGGCCCGGTTAAGCCGGCTTCGCTGAGCCTTTTTATCCTAAGCATTTTTAAAGCGCACGCGCTTATTTTGTTTAAAACGCTGACGGGTTCCTCCCCCCCGTCCAAAAGTTTTTGAGCCAGTTTTAAAGCCTCCTGGCGGTTGCAGTCCAACACGGCGTTGCTGAGCGCGAAGGGGTTTTCCTCTTTACTCAAACCGACGGAAGCCAAAATATCGGCCTGACGAACGGTTTTATCTTCGGAGTCTAAAAGATATAAAGAAAGCTTTTCTATTTCCGTATTCAGCGCGACCAAATCGGAACCCACAATCTCCTGCAACAAAATCAGGGCTTCGGGTTCTATTTTAAAACCTTTGACCGCCAAATGTTCTTCTATCCAAGGGCCAAGCTGATTGCTTTTAAGTTCGTCAAAAGCCGTTATAACGCAGGCTTCCGAGCAGGAATCTTCAAGCGTTTTATCCTTTTTGGCTTTTTTGGCGTCATTATGCATAATTACAAGACAGGTTGTTTCAAGAGGATTTTCCAAATAAGACGCCAAGGCCTCCGCCGCGGCTTTTTTAAGTTTGTCCGCGTTATTAAGCACAATCAAACGCTTTGCGTTGAACACCGGCGCGGTTCCGGCCAAACTGATAAGCTCCCCGATATTGCAGGACGAAGCATCCTCCTTAACGAAGTTAAAATCGTCGGGATTGACAATCTCTTTTATTTTGTCCGCAACTTCCCTTTTGCGGTAAACGTCATCCCCCGTAAAAAGATATACGGGGGCGAGGACGCCTTTCTTTAAATCTTTGGAAAGCTGGGTAAAAGTTATCTTGGGCATTATCTGGTAATGGTCGTTTGTTCGTTGTTTACCTGCGCTCTTTGGCGTATTTCGCTGCCTACGGAGCCGAAACCTTCAACCGTACGCTTTACTATCATTTTGGAAAAATTCTTCCAAAGCTGTTCGCGCGCCTGCTCTTCCGTCATACCGCCGGGCAGAGTGGAAGCCGAATAAGTATAAATTTGCTGTAAAGCGGGTTCCTCCCACACGGTTTTTTGAGTGTCTTTATCTATAAAGCGCACTTTAAGCAGAACTTCCATACGGTACACGGTAGGAACCAAGCGAGTGTCATACTGTACGGGAACGAGCAAATATCTTAATATTTCCCCGGCCAAAACGCCGTTGGCCTGCGCTTCATTGGTTATATTATAACTGCCGTTGCGCAGGAACTCATCCACGACTTCTATCGTCAGTCTATCTTCCAAAGCGAAGACTTCCGTCCTGTTGATAAACGGACGGACATGGATTTTAGTTATATGCTGGGGCATAATCTGCGCATTGGGGCTGTAATAGATTTGATTGTCAACCTCAGCGCAGCCCAAAGCAAAAAAGGCCAAAAGAAATATAAGATATTTTTTCATAAAGCTCCTAAGCCGGGCGGACCACTATGCTTACCATTTTGCCCGGCACAACTATAATTTTAACTATATTCACGCCTTTAAGCAAAGCTTGAATTTTAGGCGAAGCCAATGCGGCTTTTTCGTGAGCGTCTTTATCCGAGTTCGCCGCCAGCTTTACTCTGTCTTTTATCTTGCCGTTTATCTGCACGCCTATTTCTATTTGCTCCTCAAGAAGCAAATCTTTGTTAAAGGTTGGCCAAGCTTCATTCAGCAGGAAAGTTTCCTTGCCGGCGTTCTGCCAAATTTCGTCCGTAAGATGCGGCGCGAAAGGATGCAGAAGTTTAAGGAAGACGGAGAAGCTGTCTTCATCGACTTTCTTATATTTTGAAAGTTCGTTAAAATATATCATTAAAGCCGAAACCGCGGTATTGAAACTGAAAGATTCAATATCGTCGCTGACTTTCTTGATAGTTTTGTGCTTTAAAATTTCAAGCTCTTTGGGCAAAGCCGCTTCTTTTGAAATTTCGGCTTCGTCCGCCCAGGAATATATCCTCTTTAAGAATCTGGATACGCCCTCTATGCCGCGCATATCCCAAGGTTTGCTTGCGTCAAACGGGCCCATGAACATTTCATAAGCTCTGAAAGCGTCCGCGCCGTATTCCTTCAAAATATCATCGGGGTTGATGACGTTCTTTTTGGATTTGCTCATCTTCTCGATCATGGAAGTAAGCTTTGCGCCGTTGGCTTTAAGCTTCGGGTTGGCCGGATCGGAAAAATCAATTTCCTCATAAGTGTGATAATTGCCCGCTTCGTCACGGTAAGAGAAAGCCAAAATCATCCCCTGATGTCTTAATTTTGTATAAGGCTCTTTGGTGTGAACTACGCCCAAATCGTAAAGCACTTTATGCCAAAATCTGGAATAGAGAAGGTGCAAAACCGCGTGTTCCGCTCCGCCGATATAGCAGTCCACCGGGCCGTAAGCCTTTTCAATTTCCGGGTCGACCAAAGCTTTATCGTTTTTATTGTCCATATACCTTAAATAGTACCAGCAGGAACCGGCCCATTGCGGCATGGTGTTGGTTTCCCTCTTGGCGGGTCCGCCGCAGTGGGGGCAGGTGGTATTAATCCAATCGGTGATATTGGCAAGCGGGGATTCCCCGGTACCGCTCGGTTCGAATTTTTCGACTTCCGGCAGTCTTAAGGGAAGTTCGCTTTCGGGCAAAGGCACTACGCCGCATTTTTCGCAATGGACTATCGGTATAGGCTCGCCCCAGTATCTCTGGCGGGAGAAAACCCAATCGCGCAAACGGTAAGTGGTCTTTGCTTTGCCAAAGCCCTTTTCTTCCATATATTTAATCATTGCGGCTTTGGAGTCGGCCACGCGCATACCGTTAAGAAAATCGGAATTTATAAGTTCGCCGTCGCCTGTAAAAGCTTTTTCGGCCACGCCTTCTTCGCTTTTTATAACTTCTATAATAGGCAAATTGAATTTCTTGGCGAAGGCGTAGTCCCTGTCGTCATGAGCGGGCACGGCCATAATCGCGCCGGTGCCGTAACCTGTAAGCACGTAATCGGCTATCCAAACGGGTATCTTTCTGCCGTTTAAAGGATTTATCGCGTATGCGCCGGTAAACGCGCCGGTTTTTTCCTTATCGGCGTCGGAACGTTCAAATTCGCTCTTGGCCGCAGACTGTTTTTGGTAAGCTTCCACCGCCGCTTTTTGTTCGGGCGCGGTTATCTTGGACACAAGTTCGTGTTCGGGCGCGAGCACCATGTAAGTGGCGCCGAAAAGAGTATCGGGCCTGGTTGTAAATACGGTAATAGTTTCGTCTGAACCTTCCACTTTAAAATTGACTTCCGCCCCCTGGCTTTTGCCTATCCAGTTGCGCTGCATCATCAAAGTGGAAGAAGGCCAGTCCAAGCCTTCCAAATCTTCAAGAAGACGCTCTGCGTAAGCCGTAATCTTAAGCATCCATTGGCGGAGATTCTTCTTTTCTATCGGGGTTTGGCAGCGTTCGCAGCGTCCGTTAAAAACTTCCTCGTTGGCCAAACCGGTTTTGCACGAAGGGCACCAATTTATAGGCACGGTGCTTTGATATGCAAGGCCCTTTTTAAAAAGCTGTAAAAATATCCATTGCGTCCATTTGTAATATTCCGGGGAGGTGGTGTCTATTTCCCTGTCCCAGTCGTACATCATGCCGAAAGATTTTATTTGCCTTCTGAAGTTGTCCACGTTCTTTTGGGTGGTTATGCGCGGATGGACGCCGGTTGCGATAGCGTAATTTTCCGCCGGAAGGCCGAAAGCGTCCCACCCCATAGGGTGAAGGACGTCGAAACCGTTCATTCTTTTGTATCTGCTTAATATGTCCGAAGCCGTATAGCCCTCAGGATGTCCGACGTGCAAACCGTGCCCGGACGGATAAGGGAACATATCCAAACAATAAAACTTCTTGCCCGTTTTAGGCAAACGGGGCGCGGAGAACAGTTTTGCTTTCTCCCATCTTTCCTGCTGTTTTTTATCTATTTCCTGAAAATTAGCTATTACCATAATATATTATTAAACTCTGATTATTAGCAGTATCCCTTATTAGTTGATTATAATCTTTTGAAGTATCACTAGGAAGTCTCCTTTGATAAAATCTAATATCATTTATTCCCTTCTTTTCTAATTCTTTCGCAATATTCTCTGCTAATAAATTACTATTTCTTAAAGCATATACTATCTTAGCACCATTATCACTAGTATTTATAGCATTAGATATAACTATAACATCATTACCACTTCCATAAAATGATTTAATTCTATTAATACGATTATTTATATCTAATGTTTCATCACTATTCCTTGTTATAGATACAGGTATACCTAACTCTTTCAATCTATCATATATATACTTACTAATTCTTAAATTATAATCTTTCTCAACCACACCATTAGCACTACTACCTATATCTTCTCCACCACGATAAGCATCTATAACTATTTTTTTATCTACTCTAAACTCCATTTTATCACCTAATAAATTTTATTTATAAAAATAAAAAATTAGAAGTATTATTTCAAAAAAAATGTTATAATATACAAAAAAATTTGGAGGTATTATGCAAAACAAAAATTACTCAAAAATAAAAAGAATTTTAGATATTCTTCTTAGTATAATCTTATTAATATTATTATCACCCTGTTTAATAATAATTTCCATAAAAATTAAACTTGACAATGATGGACCTATATTATTTAAACAAGAAAGATTAGGAAAAAATGGTAAAACAATAACCATATATAAATTTAGAACAATGGTACCTGATGCAGATAAGAAACTTTTCGAATTACTTGAAAGAGATGAAGAAGCTAGAGAAGAATATAGAATAAATAAAAAATTAAAAGATGATCCAAGAATAACAAAAATAGGAAAAATTTTAAGAAAAACAAGTTTAGATGAGTTTCCTCAATTTATAAATGTATTAAAAGGGGAAATGAGTTTAGTTGGTCCTAGAGCTGTTATTGATGGAGAAATTGAACTTTTTGGAGAGCACAAAGAAGAAGTTTTAAGTGTAAAACCAGGAGTAACAGGATACTGGGCAGCAAATGGTAGAAGTGATACATCTTATGAAGAAAGAGTAGAAATGGAAACATTTTATGCTAATAATATTTCAATTCCTTTGGATATAGAAATATTATTTAAAACAGTAGTTTCTGTTGTGAAGAAAGAAGGGGCTGTATAGGAAGTGGAAAAGAAAAAAGTATTACACATTAGGCATACATTGTGTTATTTTCGTAAGGATGGAAAGTATACTTTTGAGTGGCATGACACGAAGACGAAAAATGGTCGAAGAGACGTTCCATTGACTCAGCGAGCATATGAAGCGTTAAGACGACAGCGAGCAAAGAAGCTCCAAATCGAATTAAAAGGTTTACAAGCTCCAGAAGGATATGAGGATTTGGTTTTTGTGACGAAGAACAACAGACCGACACAACAGTTTATTGTGGAGGAAGGCATAAGTGCTTGTGTTCATCGTATACAGAAAGAACATCCAGAGTTTGAGATGTTTTCACCACATTGTTTTCGACATACATTTGCTACGAGAGCAATTGAGAATGGAATGCAACCAAAAATTTTGCAGAAGATTTTAGGACATGGTTCTTTACAGATGACGATGGATTTGTATTGTCATGTGACAGAGGATACACTGTTTACTGAGATGATGAAGATGGAAAAAGCTAGCTAGCGTCAAAAGTGTGTAGTAAGTGTGTAGTAAGGCGATTTTGAGAATATAGGGGTTTCCTAGAACCCTTGTAAATACAGGAGGTTTAAGAAAAAATGGAACAGTATAAGGCAGAATTTATTGAATTTATGCTTGCTTGATTTCCAAACTTCCCGAAATGTCGGAAAAACAAGTTCTTTTAAGGGGGGCGGGGACGTGGTTTTTGGGTTTCAAAAATTGAAAAATTTTAAAGTTTCGAAAGCGGCGGTGAAGACATGCTTTTTGTGGTTCACCGCCGTTTTTGTGATTGATATTTTGAAAAATGCACAAAGTATTTGAAAAAAGTAATACTTTGTGCGTTTTTAGAAAAGATAGTTTTGGGATAAATCTTGCATAATGGTAGGCAATGCCGTATACTATATATAGAGAAATGAGTGGAGGTAGTTATCATGGAAGTGAGAGAATTGCGTTTACAAACAGGATTGAGCCAGAGTAAATTTGCTAAAATGTTTGATGTTCCGGTTTCTACTTTGAAAGATTGGGAACAGGAAAGAAGAAACCCTCCGGCATACGTTATAAATATGATGAGAACTATTTTACAATATAAGGGGATGCTTATCAGCCAAAGTTATGTAGAAGCATGTGATGCGAGAAGAAAGAGTGTGGAAAATGCTATGGCTATTATGTTAAGTGCTACAAATGGTCCGGATGAATTGTTTATGGAGGTTTTGGACTCCTATATCTTTGGGAAAATAACGTTGGAAGAGATGGAAGTCAGAATTGACAGATTTGAGTATTTGGGAGCGTAATATATGAGTGGTGGAAAAAATTGTTACCCGGAAAGTGATGTTCTTATCAATAAATATAACATTCGTGATAAGGAACTTTTAGAAAAATTTGAAATACAGAAAGTATTTGCGAAGTTGCTAGGGTTGGATGTGAAGCCGACAAGGATTGCCTATACTTATGATGT
>NZ_CALGEO010000055.1:0-7029 GCF_937881865.1 Candidatus Proelusimicrobium excrementi | reverse complement strand
CGTATTATAAGGCTTTGCTTAACCGTATATTTGGGTAAATTTAAGTTTTTTCTTCATTCGGATACCTCGCTCACTTTGTTTGCATAGCGGCAAGTATACCTCAATCAGAACAAAACTTAAATTTACCTCAAATCTGAAAAATCACGCTACTTAAACTCTCTCTCATTAAAAAACACGCCTGTATATATTAATTCTCTTTTTAATATTCCTTTTTCTATTATTTGCGCCGTGTCGTACGTCGTGGCGTTTTGTTAAAAAACGAAAACAGTTGACTTGTTTTTTTTTTTTTGATAAATTTTACACAAATTTCAGGCTGTAAGATTTAAAACGCATAATATGCGGTCAAATCTGTTACGAGAGGGGATAAAAGCCCTTTTGGTATTAAAAAACATGGAGGAAAATATGGTTAGTATAAAGAGAAATATGGGTTTATTATTTATAAACTTCATGATGTTCGTATGCTTTATGGGGCTTTATACCATAAGCAATGCGGTAACATGTACAGGCAGTCAGGTGCCGTGTTGTAGCGGGAGTACAATGTCATGCTGCCGGCATCCGGGTTATGGCAGTAACGGTGTGGAATTATCCTATGACTTGAGCGCGTGCACGACTTTTACCCCGATACTTCCGGATAGACCTATAATCGGGCCAATAGAATCGGAATGTACATCCGGGCAAACGCAGTATCAACCCAGCGGCACTTGCGGAACATCTGAAAGGACATGCTGTTCAAACGGCACTTGGAGCGACTGGGACGACGAATGCGACGCTTCAACTTCCTGCGGGTCAAACGAATGCTGGAACGGCTTTAATTGCGTAGCTAAGGGAACAGTTTCAAAAACGTGTTCAGGGAATATCGCAAACGCAAAAAGCGGAACTTTAACCCGTACGGCTACATGTGGCAGCAGCGGATGGAGCTACGGTTCATGGACCGGTACATGTACATGTAATACTGGATACACTTGGAACAGTTCTTCCAAAACATGCGTGGCAAAGACATGCTCAGGGGGCGATTTCTATAATGCCAGCAGTGATAAATGCTGCTCAGTAGGAAGCTATATGGTAAGAACCGGGACTGATGGAAATAATATGTTCACTAGCTGTACGGCGAATGAAATTGATGTTACAGGCGAATGCTGTACGATGAGAAATAAAGCGGAATTTCAGCTTCCGAGTTCAGCCGGCAGCTGTAGTGCATTTGCTTCAAAAGCGGGGCTGAGTTTGAACACTTCTATTGCTAGCCATGCTTGCGCAATAATGAGATAGAGAAAATCAAGATTATTATATGTAAATATTTTCCGAGGCATAAGCCTCTCAACTAACCGCCCCGGCTTCAGTTAAGAAGCCGGGGTTTTGGTATATAGATTGGAGAATCGGCTTAGCAAAAATCCAATTCTCAGGATTTATTGCCTAAGGAAAGTTCTTTTTTAATTTCTTTTTTACCTGTTACAAGTCAGGGCTGCATAATAAAGGCGGACTTTGCTCATTTCAGTCCTCTTTTAAATATTTTTTAAAGAAATCAACTACGCGCGGATCGGTTTTTATATCGCTTTGGCTGAGCGGTTTTTTAAGATATACCCCGTTTAAACTGCGCGCACGGCTCAGCGCGACGTATGTCTGCCCGGCGGCAAAAGCCCCGCGGCCCATATCAAGGCAGATGCTGTCGAAAGTCAGCCCCTGGCTTTTGTGTATTGTTATGGCCCAGGCCAGTTTTAAAGGATATTGCGTAAAACTGCCTTTGACTACCGGGGTTAATTTGTCGCTCCCGGGGAGAACCTCGTATTTAATTTCCTGCCAGGTGTGTGGCTCTACGGAGTAAACGCCGCCGCGTATGTTTACGCGGATATAATCCGGGCCCAAATCTTCAACAAATCCTATATCCCCGTTTACCCAGTATTCGTCATTTACCAGCATCATTATTTTTGAGCCTTTTTTTAAAGTCAGTATTTTATCGGCGGGAGGGGTTTTCTTATTGAAAGTTTCGGTAAATTCGGCGTTATAGCTGAAGGCTTTGCCCGGCAGACGGGAAAGCAAATAGCCGTTTCTGGCCTGAGCGTCATAGTTCGTCGCCGTAAGCGTAACGACGCTTTCGTCTTTCGGCGCGGAGAGCGCGCGCTCGGTGTTAAGATAAAAATCAAGTTCTTGGCGGCTTATTTCATTGGAGCGGATTTTGTTTAAAAGTTCCGCAAAGCCGTTGTCTTCGCTTTGGCGGAAATTGTGTTTAAGCTCAAAGACTTTTAGAGATTCTCCGTTCATACATAAAGCGTCAAAAAAGTAAGGGCTTTTGTAAATCATTTTAAAGTAAGCCAAAAAATCGGGGTTGTCCTCTTCCAATACCGGCGGGAGCTGCCACAAATCCCCGCAGAGTATAACCTTTTTTCCGCCGAAAGGCTTATTATTTTGGGCCGATTTCTTTAAGATTGCGTCGGCCGCGTCCAGCATATCGGCGCGCAGCATTGAAGCTTCGTCAATAATTAAAACGTCAAAATTCTCAATAACTTTTTTAGGCAGTTTCTTAAATTGCCCCGGTACAAGCAAATCGTTTGGTTTTAATCTGAGGAAGGAATGCAAAGTCTGCCCGCCCAAGTTCAAGGCCGCCAGGCCCGTAGGCGCGCAGAGAACGCATCTTTGATATGTATGCTCCGCAAAGTATTTTAAAAGCGTGGTCTTGCCCGTGCCGGCCCGCCCCGTAAGGAAGATAAAACGCTCCGAAGGGTCGTTTAAAATATTATACGCTTTGAGGAAAGTTTCGTTAACGGTTTCCATATCATTTAACAGGGGCATATAAAATTATAGCAATTTGCTATGATATTATTATGAATGAGAATATTTTTGCGGCTTTGTTTTTAAGTTTTCTCGCCGGCGCGGCCACTTGTATTGGCGGGCTGCTGGCGTTTTTCGTCAAGAAAGACAATTTTAAAGTTTTGGCTTTGGGGCTCGGTTTTTCGGCCGGGGTTATGATATATGTTTCTTTTATGGAAATATTGCCTCAGGCGCAAGTTTCTTTGACGGGCGTTTTCGGGTACAATCCGGCAGGGTGGATAGTGATAGCTTCTTTTTTTGCGGGGATAGTTATAGCCTCTCTTATAGACACTTGCCTGCCGCAGGCGCATCACCTGGAGGGGGACGCTCTTTCCCCAAAAAACAAACTTAAGCATTTGGGCCTTTTTACCGCGCTTACTTTGGCTTTGCATAATTTCCCGGAGGGCTTGGCTACTTTTATGGCGGCTATGCAGAGCCCGGCTTTGGGAGTTTCAATAGCGATAGCCGTAGCCGTGCATAATATCCCGGAAGGCATAGCGGTGGCTTTGCCGATTTATCACGCCACGGGCAGCAGAGGCAAAGCTTTTTGGTACTCCGCTCTTTCCGGCATGGCGGAACCCGTCGGCGCGATTGTAGGGTTTTTCTTCCTGAAAGCTTTACTCCACGAGGCCGCATTCGGCGTACTTTTCGCGCTGATAGCGGGTATTATGGTTTATATTTCTTTGGACGAACTTCTGCCGACTGCCCATGAATACGGCGATCCGCATAAAGTTATTTGGGGTGTCGTCGGCGGCATGATGGTAATGGCTCTTAGCCTTCAAATGCTTTAAAATTTAATTAACGGGACGGCTTGAATGAAAACTAATTATCCGATCTACACTATAAAACAGGAATGCCAAGATTGCTATAAATGCGTGCGCGTCTGCCCGGTGAAAGCCATACGGGTGGAAGGCGGGCACGCCGCTGTAATATCGGAAAACTGCGTAGCCTGCGGTATGTGCTATCAGGTTTGCCCCACGCACGCCAAGCACGTCAGGAACGATATTGAGAAAGTTAAAAATCTTATAAGCGGCGGAGCCAAGGTTTACGCGTCTTTGGCGCCGAGCTGGGCCGGCATTTTGGATTGCAGCGTCAGCCGCGTGGCCGGTATGCTTAAAAAGCTGGGCTTTGCCGGCGTAAGCGAAACCGCCCTCGGCGCGCAGCAGGTTTCCGCGGCCTGCGCCGAATTTTTAAATTCCGCCAAGCCCGGAGTGTATTTTTCTTCAGCCTGTCCCGTTTGCGTGGATTATATAAGCAGATATAAGCCGGAGTTTAAAAAATTTATAGTTCCGTATTCTTCCCCGGCTTTGACGCACGCCGAACTTTTAAAGCAAACCTACGGGCCTGATATCAAAGTGGTTTTTATAGGCCCATGCATCGCAAAAAAGAACGAATCGGACACTCAGGAAGATTTAATATCCGCGGCGATAACTTTTGAAGAGCTTAAAAAATGGCTTTTTGAGGAAGGCATAGACCTGCTTAATTCCCCGCAGGGGGAGGAAGGCTTTGTGCCGGAAAAATCTTCCGACGGGGCCGTCTATCCGCTGGAAGGCGGAATGCTGCGTTCCATGCGCAGAAACGGCCTTAAAGAAGACGTTAATTTAATTACCGTTACCGGCCTTAAAAACTTTTGCAGGACTTTGGATTCTTTGAAAGAACAATCCGTAGACAGAGTTTGCTTTGTTGAAACTTTGGCCTGCCCAGGCGGCTGCATAAAAGGGCCATGCCCCGGCGGGGAAGTTTCCGCTTTAAACGCTTTTTTGGGGGTGGAAAAACAATTTGACTCCTCCATACAGCCCGTAATGACGGCTAAGTATAAAGTTCCGCTGGCCTTCGGCGGCGATGAAGCCCCTGAAAAGAAATTTACGGAAGACGAAATCCTTTCGGCTTTGGCCAAAGTCGGCAAGTTTACGGTTGACGACGAAATCAACTGCGACGGCTGCGGCTATAACACCTGCCGGAACTTTGCCCATGCTCTTTTGGAAGGCAAGGCCGAACCGGCAATGTGTGTTTCCTATATGCGTAAGCGCGCCAGCCGTAAATCAAACGCGATACTGCGCTGTATACCTTCCGGCGTGGTTATTTTTAACTCGGAACTGGAAATTATAGAATCCAATTTGCCTTTTGCCAAAATAGCCGGGCAGGATATAGAGGAGCTTTACGAACAAATCCCCGGCCTTAAAGGCGCGGCTTTGGGCAAAATATTGCCGTTTGAGATGATTTTCAGACGCATTTTTAAAGACGGAAAAGAGATACATAAAGAGCGTACGCCTTTCGGCAAAAAACTTTTGGATATGACCGTGTTCCCCATTGAAGAAGGCCAAACCGCCGGACTGATAGTGCAGGACGTAACCAAGAACGAACTTCACAGGGAGATAATCGCCCAAAAAGCGCAGGAAGTTCTGAGAAAGAACGTTTTGGCCGTGCAGGAAGTGGCCGGCAGACTAGGGGAAAATATAGCCGAAACCGAAATAATTTTAAACTATATCACGGAAGGGTTCGGCCCGGAGAAAAAATAATTATGACCGACTTCGCTTTTGACATTGATTACTATCAAGTTTGCAAAAACGGAAAGCATGTATGCGGGGATTCTTTTATGACATCCCGCAGCGCGGACGGGCGTATTATAGCCGTTCTTTCCGACGGGCTCGGCAGCGGCGTAAAGGCGAATATTCTTTCCACCATGACGGCCAAAATGGCCCTTAAATTCGTGGACGCAAACTGGGACGTAAAAAAATATTGCGAGGTTATTTCAAGCGTTCTACCTATATGCAAAGAGCGCGGGCTTAACTATTCCACATTTACCATTTTGGATTTGTCGCCCGACGGACAAGTGCAGATTTTCGAGCAGGGCAATCCCTCCTTTTTATTTGTGCGGGGCGGGCGTATTATTGAGCCAGAGGCTAGGAAATCGGTGGAGGAATATCACGGCCTTAGCATAACGACGACATCCCTAAGTTTGCTTAGAGAGGATAGAATAGTCTTCTTTTCCGACGGAATCAGCCAGGCCGGCACCGGCACCCCCGATTATCCCAACGGCTGGGGGCGGGAGGGAGCCGCCGCCTTGGCTTTAAAAGTCATTAACAGAAATCCGCAGGTTTCCAGTTTGAAAATCTGTGAAACTATTATCCGCGAAGCCCGCATAAAAGACGGCCCTATAAATCCTAAAGACGATATCACCTGCGCCGCGGTTTATTTAAGAACGCCGCGCCGCGTTATGATATTTTCCGGCCCGCCTTTCAATAAAAGTTTGGACGGCAAATATGCCAAGCAGTTGGCCGCTTTCGAAGGACAAAAAGTAATTTGCGGCGGGACTACGGCTAAAATCGTAGCCAGAGAACTGGGGCTTGAAGTCCGCCCGGATTTAAACTCTTCCTCCCGTTTCGGCCCGCCTACAAGCCTGCTTGACGGAATTGACTTGGTTACCGAAGGCGTGCTGACGCTCAGCCAAACGCTTGCGGCTTTGCAGAATCATAAAGCCCCTCAAAGCGAAAGCGGCGCGTATAAGCTTTATTATACTTTGCTTGAAAATGATTATATAGATATCGTCGCCGGCACAAGAATCAATGACGCTTATCAGGACCCTGATTTCCCCAACCAATTTGTTTTAAGGCGGTCGGTGCTGGAGGGAATTGCGAGGGCTTTGAGGGAGAAATATTTTAAGGATGTCAGGGTTAAGCTGGTGTAGCTTTAACTTGGCCTAAGCTGCTTTTTTTACTCGGTCTATCTTTATCGCTCATTGCTGGTACTTTGTCGCTTTTATTTGCTCGTGTTAAGTTCTACTATCACGGCTAACAATTTTCTATTTTTGAGTATATTTTGATTTTTTACTCACTTGGATACCTCGCCGACTTCGTCGGCATAGCGGCAAGTATACCGCGTTCGTAATAAAATCAAAATCTATCTCAAAACTAAAAAATCACGCTACTTAAAGCTTCTCACGCTGAAATTCCGCGTCTATTTCATTCTCTAATACTCATTTAATGTAGGTCAGGTTTTACCTGACAAAGACTCCTTTTTAACGTCAGGCAAAGCCCGACCTACATATATGTATTAATTCTCTTTTTAATATTTTATTTGCGCCGTGTCGTACGTCGGGGCGTTTTGTTAAAAAACGAAAACAGTTGACTTGTTTTTTTTTTTTGATAAATTTCCTCTATATTTCAGGCCGGAAAATCTGTGCCGTTCGTCGTTCTTCTTTATTTGCGTTTGTTAAAGTTTTTCGGC
>NZ_CALGEO010000054.1:0-12039 GCF_937881865.1 Candidatus Proelusimicrobium excrementi | reverse complement strand
AAAAGCCAAAGTAGGATATCTTGTTCCATATTCCTGATTTTCCATAATATATCTCCTTTTCCCCCTGATTTTTTATTTTGCGTCCTTTAAAACATAAAAGTCGTTCTAAGCCCGGCAACCGTAATCCATTCCCTTTCGGCGTTAAGCCCAGCCTCCGGATAAAACTGTACGTCCGGCGTTATTGTAAGGCACTTGCCGAGCCCCCATACCCATTGGGCTTCAAATACGGTTTCGCCGGTGCGGACATAAGGGGCGTCCGCGGCTTTCGCGCTTAAGCGGTTATAGGCCGCCGCGACGGTTATTGCGTCAAGAGGATTCCTGTCCAAAGGATTTCGGTAAGAAAGGCCCAAAACATAAGATTGTTTAACCGGCGTAATATTGTTTACCGAGCCGTTGGCCCGCCCGAATGCGCTCCATTTCCCGCCCAGGTTCTCCTCCGCGTTAAAGGACCATCCCCAGCTGTAGCCTTTCTGCTCTTCCGTGGAAGGCTGATAATAACCCATAAGCCCGTATTGTCCGCTTTCGTCGGAATAATTTAAAGAAGCGAACCCCGTATAATCACCGTCGAAAGCTTCTTTAAACTTTATGCGGCTGGCGCTTATGTTAGAAGCCGACTGATACCCGCCGGAAAGGGTGATTTCCTTACTCAGCGCGGCGGAAAGATATGCGCCCAAACCGGCCGAGGGATAACTTGCGCTGGCGTTTTGGGAAAGCGCGTAATTGATAAGCCCCGTCTGCTGATTGGAATCGTAAGAGGTGCCGTCAAAATTATAAAGCGGAAATTGCCCTACGGTTAAGCTGAACCAAGCTAAAGAACCCGGCATAGTATGTGTGTAGCTTAATTGGGAAAATACGTCCTGCCTATCCGGATAATCGTTTATCGCGGAAGCAACGCCAACCCTTGAATCCAGCTCCCCGGCTTCAAGCCCCCAATAACGCACCAAATTATAGTTAAAGTCAATTTGGCCGGAGCCGAATTTTGTATCGTTAAAAATATTCCAGATGGCGTAAGGATAGTAAATGCCCTGCACGGCGGTGTTTTTACCGCCTGGCGCCGCGCGCTGGGCCGTATAGGAAATATCAACCCCGTAGCGCAGGCCCGTTTTTTCCTGGACGAAATCCTTAAAATCGGAATAGAAAGCAAGGCAGCCGTCATGATTTCTTATCGTTTCGTTCTGCGCAAGCCTTCTTTCGTGCCTGGCGGGAAGATTTATCATGGAAATGTCGTCTTCCATAATCTCTTCGTAATTTATCAAAAAACCCGAATTTTCGCTTTTGTTTTCCTGCGACGGCGCAAAAGGCGCGCAGAAAAAAACCAAAGCGCACGCAAGCGCGGACGCGCTTAATTTTTTTACCATTGTTACCCCCTGTACTTCTTATTCCACATTCGGCGTCCGCTTTTTGCAAACGCCTTTTATAGTTTCCTCCAAAACGGATTATTGTCAAGTGGGGGGGGATATTTTAAGTACATTGCTATTATATTATACTTGCTCTTCCCATTTATATATAATGTAATAAATACCAATGGAGGCCTCTTTTATGAAAGCCGTAATTTTAGCCGGCGGTTTGGGCACAAGAATATCGGAAGAATCCCATTTGAAGCCGAAACCGATGATAGAAATCGGCGGCAAGCCGATACTGTGGCATATAATGAAGATGTACTCTGCCGCCGGAGTAAACGAATTTATTATTTTGGCCGGATACAAAAGCTATGTCATAAAGGAATATTTCGCGGATTATTTCCTTCACAATTCAGATTTGTGCATAGACTTGCGCACAAATACGATACAAACCCTAAACCATAAAGCCGAACCTTGGAAAGTAACCATTCTTGACACCGGCTTAAACACTATGACCGGCGGACGCATAAAACAGGCGGAAAATTTTATCAACGGGGAAACTTTCCTTTTAACCTACGGCGACGGCGTCAGCGACGTCAATATGAAAGAGCTTATTTCCTACCATAAAAAATCCGGCAAACTGGCAACGGTAACCACCGTTCAGCCGGAAGGACGCTTCGGCGCAATGGATATCGGCGCGGATGGCGGCATAAAATCTTTTAAAGAAAAACCGAAAGGCGACGGCGGCTGGATAAATGCGGGCTTTTTCGTATTGGAGCCAGAAATCTTTAAATATCTGCCGGAGGGCGACCTTTCCTGCGTATGGGAAAGAGAACCGCTTGAAAAGCTGGCAAAAGACGGACAGCTGCAAGCTTTTAAACACGAAGGCTTTTGGAAGCCAATGGACGCCCTGCGCGATAAAAACCAGCTGGAAGAGCTTTGGGCCTCGGGCAAAGCGCCGTGGAAGGTATGGTAAAATGAAAGATTTTTTTAAAGGCAAAAAAGTTTTGTTAACCGGCCATACTGGCTTTAAAGGTTCCTGGCTGGCCTTATGGCTCCATTCATTGGGGGCGGACGTTTTGGGATATGCTCTGGAGCCCAATACCGAGCCTTCCCTTTTTAAAGTCTTGAACCTTGAAAATAAAATACAAAGCGTTTTCGGCGATATTACCGACGAAGACCACTTAAAAAAAATTTTTGATTCTTTCCGCCCGGAAATAGTTTTTCATCTTGCGGCCCAGCCGCTTGTAAGGCTATCTTACGCGGAACCGGTTTTAACTTACAAAACAAACGTAATAGGCACTTTAAACGTATTGGAAGCAGCCCGCGCCGCGGGAAGCGTAAAAGCTTTCGTCAACATTACCACCGATAAATGCTACGAAAACAGGGAAATTTCAAAAGGATATACTGAAGACGAGCCTATGGGCGGATATGATATGTATTCTTCCTCAAAAGGCTGCGTGGAGATAATGTCCTCTTCCTACCGCCGCTGCTTTTTGGAGGACTCCTATGCAATGGCCACGGTAAGAGCGGGCAACGTAATAGGCGGCGGAGATTGGGCCCAAGACAGGCTTCTTCCCGATTGCGTCAGGCAAATCAACGAGGGCAAAACCATAGAGATACGAAATCCTTCCGCCGTGCGCCCCTGGCAGCACGTTTTGGAGCCTTTGGGGGCTTATATACTTTTGGCGAAACTTCTTTTTACGCAAGGCGCGAAATACGCCCAAGGCTTTAACATCGGCCCGGAAGAGGGGCATGTTCTTACCGTCGGGGAAATAGCTTCCATGGCGGTAAAATTCTACGGAAAAGGCAAAGTGGAAATACGTAAAAAAGATAATCTCCACGAAGCCAACCTGCTTATGCTTGATATAAACAAAGCAAAACGCGTTTTGGGCTGGAAGCCGGTCTACACCGCGGAACAAGCCGTCGAAAAAACAATAGAGTGGTATAAACTGTTTTACTCCGGGCGGGAAGACATGTCCGCCTTTACTTTAAGCCAAATTAAAGATTACGAAAAGGATTTATTATCATGGAAAAAGAATTAAGGGACGCGGTTAAAAAAGCCGCACTGGAATATTATCAAAAAACGCACGCCGTAAAAAAACAAAAAGTTTATATCCCGGCATCCGGGAAATGTTTGGACGAAGAAGATCTTTCAAACATGATTGACGCCACTCTTGATATGTGGCTTACCGCCGGCCGCTTTAATGACGAATTTGAAAAACGCTTCGCCGATTTTTTAGGCGTCAAACACGCTTTGACGACAAATTCCGGCTCCAGCGCGAACCTGCTTGCGCTTACTGCTTTAACCTCACACAAACTGGGGGAAAGAAGGCTAAAAAAAGGCGATGAAGTCATCACGGTTGCAGCGGGCTTTCCCACGACGGTAAACCCCATAATACAAAACGGCCTTACGCCGGTTTTCGCGGACGTGGATTTAAAAACGCACAATATTTCCGCCGAACAAATAGAAGAGGCCATTACGCCCAAAACCAAAGCCGTTTTCGTGGCGCATACTTTGGGCAATCCGTTTAATTTGGGGGAAATTCTGCCCATTTGCCAAAAACACAATCTTTGGCTTATTGAAGATTCCTGCGACGCCCTCGGCGCAAAATATGACGGCAAATATACCGGGACTATCGGGCATATAGGCACTTTCAGCTTTTATCCGGCGCACCACATAACCATGGGGGAAGGCGGGGCTTTGTGCACAAACGACACTCAGCTTTACAGGATTATAATGTCCTTCAGGGATTGGGGCCGCGACTGCTGGTGCAAACCCGGCGTGGACAATACCTGCAAGAACCGTTTTAATATGCAGCTTGGCAAACTGCCTTTCGGCTATGACCATAAATACACCTATTCCCACATAGGCTATAACCTTAAAATAACCGATTGGCAGGCGGCCTGCGCGCTTTCTCAGCTTAAAAAGCTGGAAGGCTTCGTCGCAAAAAGAAAAGCCAATTTCGCCCTTCTTTTAGAGGGGCTTAAACCCTTTGAGAAGTATTTTATCCTGCCCGAGCACGAGCCTAAAGCCGAGCCCAGCTGGTTTGGGCTGCTGCTTACCGTAAAGGAAGACGCCGGTTTTAACAAAATAGAACTTTGCAAATATTTGGAAGAACACGGCATAGGCACAAGGCAGCTTTTTGCCGGGAACCTTTTAAGGCAGCCGGCTTTTACGGAAAACGACATCGCTTTAAGAATAAAAAACTCGTCATTGCTTAACTCGCGCGATTTGAATGAAGAACATTACGCCATGCTCCCCAACACCGATAAAGTTATGAACGGCAGTTTCTGGGTAGGAGTATGGCCCGGCCTTACGGAAGAAGACATAAGCAAAACCATAAAAACCTTCCAAGATTTTTTATCCTCAAAAAACAAATAGGCGGAACTGCAAATGAGTTTGGCGACAGTTAAAAAAAACATTTTGCGTATGGCGCATTATTCTTATGCGTCGCATGTCGGTTCCGCGCTTTCCGCGGCTGATATTTTATATACGATTTACGCCAAAGCGGCCGACATAACGCCGGAAAATATTAATTCCGCGGACAGAGATAAAGTTATACTTTCAAAAGGGCACGCCAGCACGGCGCTTTACGCTACTTTGGCGGAGTTTAACCTTCTGCCGAAGGAATATCTTGACCGCTACTATATAGACGGCGGCGTACTGCCCGGGCATTTGGATAAAGATTCCGTACCCGGCGTAGACGCTTCCGCAGGCTCTTTGGGCCACGGGCTTTCCCTGGGGCTGGGAATGGCTTTGGCAAAACCGCAGTATAAAGTTTTTGTAGTGCAAGGCGACGGGGAATCGGAAGAAGGTTCGGTTTGGGAGGCCGCCGCTCTGGCTTCCGCTTTAAAAGCAAAGAACCTTACTTTGATAGTGGACGTAAACAATTTACAGGGCTTTGGCCGCACAAACGATATTATCCCCGTAGACAGCTTTGCCGCCAAATTCAAGGCTTTCGGGTGGGAAACTTACTCCGCAGACGGGCACGATTTAAAACAGCTTGAAGAACTTTTAAAAAAGCCGCAAAACGCCCCAAAAGCGATAATAGCGAAAACCGTAAAAGGGCACGGCGTTTCCTATATGGAAGACGAATTAAAATGGCATTACAAATCGCCCAACGCCGAAGAACTGGCCCAAGGCTGCCTAGAGCTTGACTCCGCCGAAAAGGGGAATAAAGAATGAGAACGACCTTCTTAAAAACTCTCGTTGAAGAAGCGCATAAAAACGAGGACATATTTTTAATAACGCCCGATTTGGGCTACGCTGTTTTAGAACCTTTCGCGCAGGAGTTTCCTAACAGATTTATAAATGCCGGCATAGCGGAACAAAACGCCGTAAGCATGGCCGCGGGGCTTGCTTTAAACGGGAAAATTCCTTACGTTTACAGCATAATTCCCTTTGTAACATCCCGCCCGTATGAGCAAGTAAAAGTGGATTTGGCCTACATGAACACAAATGTACGCCTTATAGGCGTTGGAGCCGGCTTCAGCTACGGTCCGGCGGGGGCCACTCATCACGCTTTGGACGATTTGGCTATAATGCGAACTTTACCAAATATGATGGTTACTGCGCCGGGCTCACTTAACGAAGCGGAAGATATCGTAAGATACAGCGTAAAGCATAAAGGCCCTGTTTATATTCGTCTTGCAAAAAAAGGGGAGCCGCGTTTTGATTATAAGACGGAAGCAGGCAAATTCAGTACGGTAATAAAAGGGGAAGATTTCGCTTTGATTTCCACAAGCAATATGCTTGAAGACGCCGTTAACATAGCCAAATCTTTCCAAAACGAGGGCAAACGTCCGCTTTTATTAAGCGCGCATACCATTAAGCCCTTTGATAAGGAGAAAATTATCTCTCTGCTTCGCGCCAGTATGCCGATAATTACCTTGGAAGAGCACAATATCATAGGCGGTTTGGCTTCTGCCGTAAGCGAGGTTATCGCTCCCAGCGGTATGGCCGCAAAATTTCTGCCCATAGCCGTGAACGACCGCTTTTCGCACGTTATAGGAAGCCAAAAGTACATAAAAGAACATTTGGGGCTTGGTAATCTCAAAGAAAAGATTGAAACATTCTTAAAACAATTATGAAAAGGATACTCCTTACCGGCTCAGGCGGATTTTTAGGTTCAAACTTAAAACCTTACTTATTGCAAGGCTATCAGGTTTTCGCGCCCCGTAGCAAAGAACTCAATTTGCTGGATTTTGAATCCGTACAAAAATATATATCTGCAAACAAAATAGATTTTATAATCCATTCCGCGGCGGCGGGGGTAAGAATAACGCCTGACGCGACGGCGGAAGACGTCGCGCGCCCCAATATCCTGATGTTTGACAACCTGGTTCATTCCGGAACGCCGATAATGACTTTCGGCAGCGGAGCGGAATATGATAAAAGCCGGCCTTTGGTAAAAGTTAAAGAAAGCGTCTTCGGCCAAAGCGTGCCGGAAGATCCTTACGGATTTTCAAAATATCAAATTTCAAAAAAGATTGAAACGCTGCCCAATGCTTTAAATTTAAGGATATTCGGCATTTACGGCCCGGGGGAAAACCCCAGCAGGGTAACAACTCACATTCTAAATTCCGTTTTAAACCGCCGGGATATAATTCTAAATCAGAATGTATTGTTCAGTTTTATTTTTATAGAAGACTTCTGCAAAATAGCGGCGGCTTTTGTGCAAAATCCGCCTAAAGCGAAGTTTATAAACGTCGCCTGCCCTTGGCCGGAAGAAACCGGCGCTTTGGCCGAAACGGCTAAAAAACTGTTTAAATCAGATTTAAAAATACTTTTTAAAACTCCCGGTTTTAATAAGGAATACACCTGTGATACGTCTTTATTAAACGACATCTTGCCGGATTTTAAATTTACGTCTTATGAAACCGGTTTGGAAAAACTCTGCCGGCATTTAAAGGGGGAAATAAATGCTTAAAGAACAGTTGGAAATTATCCTGATAACCTATAACCGCAAAGCCTGTTTGGAAAAGACTTTAAACGCCGTTCTTGCGGAAAGTTCCCCCGTGAAGGATTTGCAAATAACCGTGCTGGACAATGCTTCCACCGATGGAACAAGCGAATATTTGCAAAATCTCTCCGCCCAAAAGCCGAACTTAAAACATATCCGCAACAATAAAAACATCGGGCCTAACGCAAATATCGCAAAGATTTTTGAAATCGCCTCCAAGCCGTACTTTTGGCCGCTTTGCGATGACGACGCCTATGATTTTTCCTCTTTCGGGGAAGCGGAGCAAGCCATAAAAGACGGGGCGGATTTGATAATAGTAAACACAGAACTTACGAAAGGGGATTATTCTTTCCCCAATATGTACCGGCTGCTGACGTTTCTTCCCGCGGCTATATATAAAACCGCCAATATAACCCCAACGACTCTGATAAACATAAACAATAATATCCCCAATTGGTTTCCGCATTTGGCGGCCGTGGCACACGTTATAAACAACGGGGGAAAAATAAGTGCGGTTTCTTCAGATATTGTGAAACGCAAAGGCGAAAACGATAAACCCGAGTCAAACAAAAAACAAGATTTAGGCTCAATAACATTGCCTTCTATCAATATGATTATGCCCGGGATGCCGCCAAGCCAAAAATACAAATTTTTGGAGGCGGGCTACTATAAATCATGCGAACTTATAGAAAACCCTTCCAAAAGAGCCCAAGCCGTTGAAGCCTGCCGCCCCGGAGTTCCATTTTGGAGGCAAATCGCCGGCTTTATCACATGGAATAACGTCGGCTGCAATAATTACCTAAACAATTACGCCGATCTTAAATCCGTATTGAACAGAAAACAAAAGTTTATTTTTAACTTGATGTATTTCCGTTCTTATTTTTCCGGGATTTCGTATTATTTAAGAAGAAAAAAGAAACAAAAAGAATATGACTGTTTAAGGCATAAATTCCTTTCAAACGAGGGGAAAGATGCTTAAAAACACATTGGAAATTATCCTGATTACCTATAACAGAAAGCCCAATCTCGAAAAAACGTTCAAACGGCTTTTGGCGGAAGATTCTCCCGTAAAGGACCTGCAAATTACGGTCTTGGATAACTGTTCCTCAGACGGTACAAGCAAATATCTTTCGGATTTATCCAAAAAATATAAAAATATAAAGCATATCCGTCACAACAGAAATATTGGAGGGAACGCCAACATCGCCAGAGCTTTTGAAATCGCGACAAAACCGTATCTTTGGATTTTGGCCGACGATGACGACTTTGATTTTACCGATTTTAATCAGGTTCAAGAAGCTTTATTAAACGAAAACCCCGCATTGCTGATAGTTGCCCCGCGCGGGCAGAATCTGACCTTGCCAGAACTCCTTAGGAATATAACTTTTTTGCCGTCGGTAATTTTTTCTTCCGCGCTTTTAACGGAAGAAACCATGCTCAATATCCACATCAATATTCCCAACTGGTACCCTCATTTGCCGCCGATAATAAAAGCCTTTAACGAAGAGGGGAAAATCATAACTCTTAAGAAAGATTTTGTACTTATAAACCCGAAAAGCGACAGCTACAATATTTTTAAAAAGCTAAGAGGCGTATTTCCGGAGGCAAAAAACCTGTTTACGCACGCGGCTTATCTTAATACTATTTCTCTTTTAAAACCGTCTTTGAGGAAAGACGCAGCGGAAAACTTCCAAGCCTGCAAATACGGTTTTTTTAAACAAGCGTTCTACTATTTTAAGCAAAACGCAGTTGAAAACGAAAACTGTTTAAGAAACGTAATTTCGCCTATGCCTTATTTTACTTTCAGCCAAAAACTGCGTTGGTGTTTGGCTTATTTTGTATTCTGCGCGGATTATATCATCAGATATCGCCGTTTTAAAAAGAAAATCAACTCTTACAAACAAAAATATAAACAAATATGAAGAAACTTCTGTTAAAACTTTTCGCCGATAAAAAAAAAGCCGTTTTTAATCCGAACGGCCTTAAATCCGTATTGATACGCCCGGTAGGCAACGCTATCGGCGACGCCATAACCATGACCGCGATATTAAAACAGCTTAAGACGGCTTTCCCGAGCATAAAAACAGGCGTATTCGTAACGGAAAGAAACATTCAGGCATTGGAAGGCTGCCCTTTCGCAGATAAGCTTATACCGCTTAAAGCTATATCCTATTTAAAGAACCGCAAAAAATGGGACGTTTTCTTAGATTTCACCCCGACTTTTACGACCAAAAACATTATACTGGATTATTTTTTGGCCCCGCGCTGCGCAATATGCTTTTCCAAACAGGATAAGAAAATCTATAACAAAAACACCGTTAAAAATTATGATTTTTACGCGGACGCTCCCAAAACCGCACATATAACGGAACTGCTTTCCTTTACGCCTTTTGCTCCTTACGTAAAAGATATAAAGCCAGGGTATTTTATCAAGGAAAATCTGGCGGCGCTTAAAAAAGCGCGGAGCCTATGGCCCGAAGGCAAAATAAAAATACTTCTTGCCCCCAGGGGTTCAAACAAAGAGATAAACAAAACAGATTTGGGGATTATAGTTTCCGCTTTAAAAGATAAATATCGGGGAAATCTTTCTTTCCTTATGCTGAACGCGAAAGATTCTTACAGCTTAGAGGGGGTAAAAAACGCACCGCCTTTAAATCTTAGGGAATATTTTATGCTTGTTAAATCCGCCGACGCCGTAATAGCGGTGGATAGTGCAAGCGTACATATCGCAAACGCATTTAATGTGCCTGTGGCGGCGGTATACGCCAATTCTCCCGCGGCTAAACGCTGGGCCCCGCTGAAAGGCTCAAAAAGTTTAGTGATTATGACCGAATCTGAACAAGAATCAAATACCGCAATTAACGGTTTTGACGTAATGCGCGCAGTATCCGCCGCAGAATACTTTATTAAAGCAATGCTATAATTTATTTATGAATTTCAGGGAATTAAACCGCAAAAAAAATATTTATCTGCGCCGCCTTAAAGCAAAGGCCGGCAAATGCCTGTTTGATTTTAAAAACAAAAACCGTTTTACGCCTTCAAAATTGAAGACTTTTAAAAAGGTTCTATTCCTTCGCAACGATAATAAAATAGGCGATATGATAGTAAGCACAATGGCGTTCAGGGAACTTAAAAAACAGCTTCCAAACTCCGAAATTTGCGTTTTAGCCGGCCCGGCAAGCGCGAAAGTAATAGAAAACAACCGCAGCGTCAGCCGCATTTTTATTTGCCGCAACAAATTTTCAGATATTTTAAAAACCGGCCTTAAACTGCGTAAAGAACATTTCGATCTTTATATAGACATGGACAGGGGAAACACCTTCCTTACCCATTTGCTGATGTTTCTTATAAAGCCTCGTTTTGCGTTCGGCTTCAATAAAGATAAATTCAAGGCTTATAATATAACTTGCGGGTTGGATTTTGACGCCAATCACATAACGGCTTGGCACGCGGCGGCGTTTAAGGCCCTGCGCCTGCAAAAGCCGGAAGCCCGATACGATTTATTCGTGCCGAATTCTCTAAAAAAGGAAATACAAAAATTCCTTTCCAAGCTGCCCACGGCAAAAGGCTTTATAGCCGTTAACGCTTTTGCTTCCAGCAAGCACAGATGTTTAAGCGCCTTACAAATAAGGCAAACGGCGCAAAGCCTGCCGCAGTATAATTTTATTCTAATAGGCCCTAACGAACAAGCAGAGCGTTTAAAGGAAGCTTCCGCCTGCAAAAATGTTTTCACGGCCCCGAAAGGAGATATTTTTATAAGTTTTGCCGTGACAGCCGTAACCGATTTGCTTATAACGCCCGATACCTGTTTTGTACACGCCGCGGCGGCTTTGGGCAAGAAGCAAATCTGCATCTATAAAGAAAGCGATAAACCCAATCAAAAAATATGGGCCCCGATATCTTCTCATACGGAGGTTATACAAGCCCCGGATGAATTTTCCGCCCTGCCTGCCGAAGAGATAATCAAAGCCGCGCTTAAAGCTTTATCTTAAAGCACCCCTTAAAATTTGAACTTTCTTATGCTATAATCTTAAGACACTGAAGGGAGGCAAAATATGAAACTTTCCAAAAAGCTCTTAGACGAATTGCTCGCAAACGCGGCGGAAGCGATGCGCAATTCCTATTCTCCTTATTCCAAATTTAAAGTGGGCGCGGCTCTGCTTACCAAAAGCGGAAAAATATATAAAGGCACCAATATTGAAAACGCTTCTTACGGCCTCACTATCTGCGCGGAAAGAAGCGCGATTTTCTCGGCAGTAACCGCAGGCGAGAGGGAATTTGAAGCCCTGGCGATAGTTTTCAGCCAAAAAGATTTGGGCCCTTTAAGCACGCCGTGCGGCGCGTGCAGGCAGGTTATGGCGGAATTTTCCGCGCCGGATATGCCTATTTATACGGCCGATTTATCAACCGGCAAACCGGCCAGGATGGTCCGTAAAAAACTGAAAGATTTTTACCCTTATCCATTCACTCCTAAAGCCCTGGAAAAGAAGCCGAAGAAGAAATAATTTCAAAGCCCCTTAACCGGGGCTTTTTATTTGTTAGTTTATATGGTATTTTGCGTTTTAACGAGGCCTGAACCCCCGAGCGTATACTGTTAAAGGGCGGAGCCCGAGGTATCCGAAGGGGGTGAAAACGAAGTTAACCCCAAAAGCCCACACAGAGCAAAACGGTTTTGCAAGTATTTTGCGTTTTAACGAGGCCTGAACCCCCGAGCGTATACTGTTAAAGGGCGG
>NZ_CALGEO010000053.1:0-40096 GCF_937881865.1 Candidatus Proelusimicrobium excrementi | reverse complement strand
GTACTATACATATAGTACCCTCCTAAGGGGAGGCTTAACGGCTTCCCCTTTTTTTATTGCAATATGCAAAGCGCATTAATGGGTTTATTTGTAGGCTTTTTCCATTTCGGCTTTGAATTTAAGGAATGTGCCGTCTTTTATACACGCTCTGACTTGTTCCATCATTTTTGTTAAGAAGCGTATATTGTGTATGGAAAGGAGCCTGTGGCTTGTAAGTTCGCCGGCCCTGAACAAATGCGACAAATAAGCCCGGGAATAGTTCTTGCAGACAAAGCAGTCACATTTATCGTCAAGCGGCAAATCCTGCGTGCGATAAACCAAATTTTTTATGTTGACTTTTCCCGCGCTTGTCATCACTTGCCCGTTGCGTGCGACTCTCGTCGGCCAAACGCAGTCAAACATATCGACGCCTTGCTCTATGCAGTCAAGAATTTCCTGCGGAGTGCCAAGGCCCATTAAATAGCGCGGTTTGCCCTCAGGCAGATGCGGAGTGGTATGGCGCAGGGCAAGGTTCATTTCCTCGCGTGTTTCGCCTACGGAAAGCCCGCCTATGCAAAATCCGTGCATGGGCAAAGTCGCCATGTCTTTAGCGGCCTCTTCGCGCAAAGCCGGATAGATCGCGCCCTGTATTATGCCGAAAAGCAAAGAATGCGGCACTGTAAAAGAGCCGTCTTCGTTTTTCTTAATGTCTTGCGGTATCATGGAATGGTATTTCGCCGCGGCGCGTCTTGCCCAGCGTTTGGTTATGGCGAGGGCTTTTTTCGCCTCGGATTCTTTAGCCGTTGCGGGGATAAGAACGTCAAGGCAAGTCCAAATATCCGAGCCTATTTTGCTTTCGGCCTCAATCACGTTTTCCGGCGTAAAAAAATGTTTGCTTCCGTCATGGTGGGATTTAAACCATACGCCTTCTTCGGTAATTTTCCTTAAATGGGAAAGGCTGTGCACTTGAAACCCGCCGGAATCCGTAAGAATGCTGCCGTCCCAGCGCATAAATTTGTGCAGTCCGCCCATTTTTTGCAGCAAATCGGTGCCGGGGCGCAAATATAAATGATAAGTGTTGGAAAGTATGCACTGCGCTTTAACGTGGTGCAAATCCTCTTCCGTCAAAGCTTTTACGCAAGCCTGAGTAGCCACCGGCATGAACACCGGCGTTTGGATAAGGCCGTGTTTGGTGTAAAGGCGCGCAGTCCTGGCTTTGGATTTTTCGTCGCGCGCGTCTATCGTAAAAGGCGATGTTATTTTAATGTCTTTAAGTTCGTTCATAGTATTAACATTGAATCTCCGAAAGAATAAAAACGGTATTTTTCCCGCACGGCCTGGCTGTAGGCTTCATAAATAAAATCTTCGTCCGCAAAACCCGAAACCATGCAAAGCGGCGTGGAATCCGGGAAGTGAAAGTTTGTTATCAGGCAGTCCACCGCTTTAAATTTATAACCTTGATAAATGAATAAATCCGTCCATTTCCCGCCCGGGGAAACTCTGCCGTTTTCATCGGCGAAGCTTTCTATCGTGCGAGTGCTTGTCGTTCCTACGGAAAAAAGTCTGCCCCCGTTTTCTTTGGTTTTGTTTATAAGTTCCGCGGTTTCGGCCGGCATGGTGGCGAATTCCGCGAGCATTTTATGTTCTTCCGGCTCGCCGCGCAACGGCTTGAAAGTTCCCCAGCCGACGTGTAAGGTTACGTAAGCGATGTTAACGCCCATTTGTTTTATTTTTTCCAGCAGTTCGGGCGTAAAATGAAAGCCTGCCGTCGGCGCGGCTATGGAGCCTTCCTGCTTTGCGTAAACGGTTTGATATCTTTGCTTGTCCGTGCTTATTGAAAGCGGCAGGCCGGCGTGCTTGCGGGCCTTTTCTATATAAGGCGGAAGCGGCATTTGGCCGTGTTCCCGGCAATAGGGCAGTATGTCGTCGGTGTTGAATTTTATTACGGCTTCCCCGTTTTCCGTGTTGGAAACCACTTCCCCTTTAAGCCCGTCTTCAAAATTAAGATTGGTTCCGGGTTTGTATTGCCTTAACAGAACCGCCCAGGAATACTTATCCTGCATTTGCCTGACGAGCAGCACTTCCATTTTGCCGCCGGTGTCTTTATGGGCGTAAAGTTTGGCCGGAAAAACTTTTGAATTGTTTATTACTATCGTGTCGCCCGGTCTTAAAAATTCCGGCAAATCGCGGAAGATTTTATGTTGTATGGTTCTGTCCTTGCGGTTAAGAACCATAAAGCGGCTGGAATCCCTTGGATCCGCCGGGTTTTTAGCTATAAGTTCGTCTACGTTGAATTTTTTAAATCTCTCAAAAGCCATAATTAAATCTCTTCTATTTTTGAGGAAGGGTAATATCTCCCTAAAATTTCTTTGTAATTTTTGCCGGCTTCGGCCATGCCTTTGGCTCCGTCTTGGCACATTCCTCCGCCGTGGCCGTAGCCTTTGCCCGTAAAAGTGCGTCCTCTTATCTTGGTAAGAAAGCAGCTTTTCATTTTAGTGGAGCCTACCGCCACTCTGAAAGAGTTGCAGTTTACTTCCGTCTTGCTCTTGCTTGTTTTTATGCGCAGGGTCTTTGCTCTGCCGGAAGATTCTTTCTTTCCGACGGAAACGCTTTTAAACGTGCCGGGTATCTTATTTTGCTTAAGAAATTTGTTTATGTTTTCAAGCGGTATCGTCGCCTGCCAGTGCGCGCTTTTGCTGGCGGAACAGTATCCGCATTTTGCCCCGCTTAAAGGTTTTATGGGGCTTTTTATCCAAGGCATAGGGTCCGTATGGCCGCCGCAGTTGGCGTGATAATAAGTGTAGAACAAATTGCCTTGATTTTTAAGCACTTGCCCTTTTGTTTGATTTACGGCTTTTTGGACATTATCGTATACTTTGGCCCCGCCTTTATACATTTGGCTGCGGACGTCGCTGTACAAATCGAAATCGCCGGTTTTTTTGTCTTCAATGCTTTTTAACGTATAAGTTCTGGCGGCGACGGCTTGGGCTTTTAAAGCTTCAAGCGGCCAGCTTGCGCTCATTTCATATGGCAGTACGCCGAGCAGATAATTTTCCAAGTCGGTCCGTTCTATTATATTTACGCCGGAGGAGGCGGTTTTTATAAGCAGTTTTCCGTTATATTTGCCGCCGTTTAAGGTAAAAGCGTCTTTGGGGGAGCTTAATTCCAAAAGCAAAGCGGAAGTCGATTTTACGCTTCCGGCTTTAACTTCTTTTTTATTCCCGGAAACGGCAAATTTTCCGCCTTTTTTGACTATGTATTTTTTGCCCGTTGCTTTATTTGTTATTTTAAACGGGCCGGAAACTTCCACGTTTACCGACGGTTTGTTTTCCGCAATCAGGATGTTTACTTCCCTGGCGCAGAACCCGGAAAGCGGCGCAAATAGAATAAGTGCGGATAAAAGCAAACGCGGAAGTTTTTTCATTAAAAAAGTCCGTTGGGGTTTTTATGTCCCAAATGAGAATAAGCCTTCGGCGTGGCGACGCGCCCCCTTGGCGTGCGCGTAATGAACCCTGCTTTTATGAGGTAAGGTTCTATCGCGTCGGTAAGAGTGTCCGTTTCCTGGGAAACCGCTATGGCCAGGTTTTCCATGCCTACCGGGCCTCCGCCGAATTTTTCTATCAAAGCGGAAAGTATTTTCTTGTCCACGCTGTCCAAACCTTCTTTATCGATATCCAAAGCGTCCATAGCCATTACGGCGATTTCCTCCGTGATGATACCGTTGCCTTTGACTTGGGCAAAATCTCTTGCGCGCCTTAAAAGACGGTTGGCGATACGCGGCGTTCCGCGCGAACGGCGGGCTATTTCCTTAAGGCCGGGGCGGTCGGCTTCAATATTTAAAAGTTTTGCCGAACGCTGTAAAATATCCGTAATTTCTTTGATTTCGTAAAAACCGAGATTGAAAACTATGCCGAAGCGGTCTCTAAGCGGCCCCGTCAAAAGGCCGGAGCGGGTCGTCGCACCGACTAACGTAAACTTAGGCACCGCCAATTTTAAAGTGGTTGAACCCGCGCCTTTGCCGGTATTAATAAAGAACGTAAAATCTTCCATCGCCGGGTAAAGAGCTTCTTCCACGGCGGGGTTCAGGCGGTGTATTTCGTCTATAAACAAAATATCGCCCTCGTTAAGTTCCGTCGTAAGCATTGCGGCCAAATCTCCGGGCCTGGCAAGCACCGGGCCGGAAGTGGCTTTTATGTTTACACCCATTTCCTTGGCTAAAATATTTGAAAGCGTCGTTTTGCCCAAACCCGGGGGGGAATAAAAAAGGCAGTGGTCCAAAGCTTCGCCGCGGGCTTTTGCGGCGGAAATGAAAATTTCCAAATTTTCTTTAAGTTTGTCCTGCCCCACAAATTCCGCCAAAGTGGCCGGACGCAAGGCGTGTTCTATGGAGGAAGATTTTTCCTCCGCCGTAGCTTGAACGTCTAAATATTCATTATGCGCCGTCATTTGCGAAGCACCCTCAAAGCTGATTTAATGTTAGTTTCCATATCGGCGGAAAGCCCGCCCTCGTTATGCAGTTTTTCTATCGCTCTTCTGGCTTCCGCCGCGCTGTAGCCCAATGCGCTTAAAGCGGCCAGCAGTTCGGACATATAAGGCGTTTCTATGGTTTTTATTTTGCTTTCGCCCTGTACAGTAAAGGAATCCATTTTGCCTTTTAAAGCGTCTATTATTTTCTGCGCCGTTTTGGCGGTAAAGCCGAAAATGCCCGTAAGAATTTTAACGTCCTGCGTAACTATGGCATTATGGAAATCGGGCAGGCTCCTTAAAGCTTTTGTAAGAAATTCCAAAGCTTTCTTGGGCCCGGTGTTGGGGATTGATTCTTTAAAGAGCAAAAACAGGTTCTGCTCTTCTTTGCTTAAGAAACCGTACAGGCTTGTCCCGTCGTAGGGGGAAAGCGACTCGGTTATGTAAAAAGAAGCTTCCCCGCCGTTTTCCAAAGCGTTCAGCGTGGCCGAGGGCATATTTACTTCATAGCCGACTCCGCCCGCCAGCACCACGGCGGAAGTTTCGCGTATGTCAATGATTTCACCTTTAAGGAAAGCTATCATAATTACATTCTACCTTATTTTGTCCGCGCCATACAGCCGTAAAAGTTTTGCTTTTATTTAAAAGCCGAGGGCTTCTTTTTAAGAGCGTTTAACTGTTGTTTTTTTGCGGCTTTTATTTTTTCTAAAAACAGTTGCTGGGCTTTGATTTGTTTTAACATGGGCGCGGATTTTATATGGCACAAAGCTATTGCGGCCGCGTCGGCCACGTCGTCGGGGGATAGAACCTTGGCCAGCTTTAAAGTAAGCTGGACCATTCTCTGCATTTGTTTTTTGTCCGCGCTTCCGCTTCCGCTTATGGTAAGCTTTACGCGTTTTGGGGGATAAGCCGTTATATTAAGCCCGGCCTGATGCAAAGCCAGCATGATTACGCCGCGGGTTTGTATGGTGTGGGACATCGTCAAAGCGCGCTTTAGAAAGAACATTTCCTCCATGGCGGCTTCATCCGGGGCGAAAAGTTCCGTAACTTTTTTTATTTCTTCGTAAATTTCGCAAAGCCTTTGCGGCAAAGGCGTACCGGCCGCGGTGTGTATAAGCCCGCAGGAAACTAAAACGGGACCGGCCGCTCCGTTGTTTTCCACAACGGCCCAGCCGGTCCTGTCCAAACCGGGGTCTATGCCCAAAGTTCTATTTTTCAAGCTGGGCTAAGATATCGTCGGCGATATTATAGTTGGAATAGACGTTTTTGGTATCGTCGTGATCATCCAAAGCTTCAATCATGCGTTCCAGTTTTGAAGCCGTCTCCAAATCCGTAACGGCAACTTCGTTGGAGGGAATCATCGTAATTTCCGCCGAAACAGGCTTAAGGCCTTTTGCTTCAAGCGCGGTTTTTACGGTGTCCAAATCTTCCATGGCGGTAATGATTTCAAAACCGTCTTCTTCCGTTTTGATGTCTTCCGCGCCGGCTTCAAGTGCGATATTCATCAGTTCTTCTTCCGTGGAAGCGTCTTTATCTATAAGAATAAGGCCTTTTTTGGCGAACATATAAGATACGCAGCCCGTGGTGCCGATGCTGCCGCCTCTGTCGGAAAATATTTTTCTGATTTCGGAGAAAGTCCTGTTCTTGTTGTCAGTGGTGCATTCCACTATTACGGCGGCGGAACCCGGGCCGTAGCCTTCATAGGTGATTTCTTCGTAAACGGTGCCGGGCAGCTGGCCGGTGCCTTTCATTATCGCCCTTTTTACGTTTTCCGCGGGCATGTTGGCGGCTTTGGCGTCGTCAACGGCCTTTCTCAAACGGGCATTGCTTGATAAGTCCGCCCCGCCGATTTTGGCGGCGATTGTAATTTCGCGTATGAGCTTGGTGAAAACTTTACCTTTTTTTGCGTCCACCAACGCCTTTTTGTGTTTAATACCTGCCCAGTGTGAATGTCCACCCATAAAAAATACTCCTCTTGCTGAAAAGTTTATACACTAATTCTAGCAAATTTAAGCGGGCAAAATAAATGAAGATAAATTTGCCGCGCTAAATGCTAAAATATCATTGCGCCCCGTTAGCTCAACTGGATAGAGTACCGGTCTTCGGAACCGATGGTGTGGGTTCAAATCCCTCACGGGGCACGGATTTTTATTTTTAACGGGAAACCCTATGAAATCAATTAAAGGCGAGGGCGGCGCAACTTGCCCAAACGGCTGTGAACCTTTCGAGGCCGAATATTGGACGCTTGTCCGCGGCGATAAAGACGCCGAATTAAAAGAAGCTCTGCTGGGCGGGGAACTGAATTTAATTTCCTGCCCGTCCTGCGGGGAATTTTTCTATCACGACAGAGATATAGTTTATTTCGATCCCACAAAAGAACTTTTGGCTTTTGTTTCGCCCAAAGCGGATAAAAAGAATTTTGACGAAATCAAAAAGAAAATGCAGAAAGATTTTGACTTCCTGCGCAAGAACCTTGCGGAAATGAACATAACCTATTCCCCGTTTTATTTGGCCGGCATGGAAGAACTTAAATCCCTTTTGGAATATGACGATTACTCCTCTTGCCAGAGCGAAGTCATCGCCGCGTCCGCCGCACAGCAAGGTTTTAAAATAGTTCCGCTTTCTCCGGCCGAGGCCAGAGTTAAAGGATATCCTTTGTATCTGCCGGTTGCGGGGGATAAATATGACTCCGCTTCGGTAGTAAAAGCGGCCGAAGCTCTTTTGGCGGCCAATTCCTCCCTTACTTTGCTTTCCGCTTTGATAAAGGATTTGAAATCCGGCAAAGAACCGCCCGCCCGTTTATGAAACAAAGCCATAAGCGCATCTTAAAAGAAATCGGCCTTAAAGCCGCGGCGTGCGGCCTAAAAGCTTGGGCCGTAGGCGGCTGCGCCAGGGATTTGCTTATCGGCAAACATACGGAAGATATTGATATTTGCGTGGAGGGGGAAACTTCCCCGTTGATAGAATTTTGCGCCGAAAAATACGGAGCGGAAGTTCTGCGTTTTAATGATTTCGGTACGGCGCGCGTCAATTTGGCTTGCGGGCTTAAACTTGATTTCGTGCGCTGCCGTGCGGAAGTTTACGCCGAGCCCGGCGCTTTGCCCAAAGTGCGCCCCGCCGGCCTTAAGGAAGATTTGTTCCGCCGGGATTTTACCGCCAACGCTTTGGCTTTAAGCCTCATGCCCGGGGAGTTTTTTAGGGAATATGATTTTTTTAACTCCAAAGAGGCCGTACTCGGGGGCTATGTAAAAGTTCTTCATGATAAAAGCTTTTTAGATGATCCTACGCGCCTTTTTCGCGCCGTAAGGTTCGCCGCGCGCTTTGGCTGGGAAATAGAACCCTTTACGGAGGGCCTTATGCGGGATGCCGTCAAAAAAGGATACGTAAATTTTCTTTCCCGCCAGCGTATTGTGCATGAATTTATAAAAATCCTCGGCGAAAGCCGCCCTTACCAAGCCTTAAAATACGCCGCGGAATATAAGCTTGCGGATTTTATTTTTAAAGGCCTTAAGTTTAACGCAAAAATCAACAAACTGAAAACTGTTGAAGAAAGACTTGCCTATTTGGCCCTTTTGCAAGGATCGTGCGGGGCGGAGTTTGCGGAAAGCCTTCTGCTGCCAAAAAAAATTACGGCTTTGTCTTTGGAAGTTCTAAAATGGCGCAAAAGCAAGGCCGCGCCGTTTAAGGCTTTAAGCAAAGAAGCTTTGCGCGTAATCAAACTTTATAAACCCGGCATTGAAAGTTTTAGGCTGAAACCGCTTTTTCTTTGTGCGGAAGATTTAAGCGTACTGGGATACTCTGGGCCCGCTTTGGGGGCCGAACTGAAAGCTTTGGCCAAGGCTCAGTACTCCGGCAAAGTAAGAAGCCGGCGCGGGGCTTTTTCCTATATAAAAAAGGCGGGCTTTTAGGCCTGCCTTTTAAATTGGCAGCGGCTTTCGTCCGCCCCTACGGCTGGCCCCCGCCGCCGTTTTACGGTTGTATACGCTTTTTATTTTCCGCTTTTATTTAAAATATACAACCGTTACCCCCCACATGTTATTCGCTTGCCTTACCCCCTTTTCGGCTTTGTGCCGACCGCTTTTCAGGCAAACGCTACACGTTTAGACTAGCCCCTCAAAGATATTTTGTCAAGGCCTATGTCAAGGCCCAGATTTTTAAAGAAAGGAGTTCATTTTCGGCTTATGTGCGGCGTATAAAATTCATTAATAGGAAACGGGTGCGCGCGCGAATAAAGATGATATTGCCTTTAAAATTAGTAAAATGATTTTATATGGACTTTATTTTGTTTTTACCTATATTGATATTTTCGGTAATAGCGCATGAGTTCGCCCACGGCTATGCGGCATTTCGCTGCGGGGACGATACTGCCTATTTGCTGGGGCGGCTTAATTTCAACCCTTTAAAACACATTGATTTGATGGGTACCGTCATAGTGCCGCTTGTACTTTTTATGCTTAATGCGCCTTTGTTCGGCTGGGCCAAACCCGTGCCGGTAAATTATTACCGTTTGCGCGGCGGAAGGAAGGATATCGCTTATGTTTCCTTCGCGGGCCCGCTGACAAATATTTTACTAATGCTGGCCGCCGTTTTGATTTTTAAGTTTACTATTACTTTTGCGCCGGGTTCTTTAATCGCGTTGAAACTGCTTTTCTATACGATTATGATAAATCTGGTTTTGGCGGTTGTCAATTTGGTGCCCGTGCCGCCTTTGGACGGCAGTAAAATTTTGGCGTATTTTCTGCCGCAGCAGGCCGCGGCCAAATATTTAAGCCTGGAACGCTACGGTTTTTTGATACTTATGGTTTTAGTGGTTACGGGCATATTCGGCAGGATTATAACCCCTGCTTTTAATTTTATTTTTAGTTTGATAATTAATTTTATCGGAGTGCCTTATGGAGCATATTAAAAACGACATAGTAGTATCCGGCATGAGGCCGACCGGCAGATTGCATCTTGGCAATTACTTCGGTGCTTTAAGAAATTTCGTGGAGCTGCAAAACAAATATAAATGTTATTTTTTTGTGGCCGATTTGCACGCTTTGACTACGGCGGCGGAAAATACTGAAAATTTAGCTTCCAACAGCAAGCAAATGGTGATAGACTGGCTGGCCGCCGGGCTTGATCCGGAAAAATGCTCTATTTTCGTGCAGTCGCACGTGCCCGAAATAAGCGAACTTACCACGCTTTTGGGAATGATAACTCCGCTTGGATGGCTTTTAAGAAACCCGACTTACAAGGAACAGCTTAACGAGCTTTTCCGCAAAAAATACGCCGGGCAGGAAGATAAAATCGCCGCGGAGAAAATGGCCATGCTGACGGAAGCGGAACTTTCGGAGATGTCCTCTTTCGGCTTTTTGGGATACCCCGTGCTTATGGCGACGGATATCCTTATACACAAAGCCGCTTATGTGCCGGTGGGGCAGGATCAGACCGCGCATATGGAAATCGCCCGCGACATCGCCCGCAGATTTAACGATATTTACGATACTGACGCTCTTATAGAGCCAAAGCCGCTTTTTACTTCGGTGCCTAAAGTGCCGGGTTTGGACGGCAGGAAAATGTCCAAATCATACGGCAACACCATTGAACTCGGCGAAGAGCCGCAAGCCGTACGCAAAAAAGTAATGTCAATGTTTACGGACCCGAACAAACAAAAAGCAAACGACCCGGCAAACCCGGACGGCTGCACGGTTTTCGCTTTCCATAAAATTTACAATCCTGATTTTGAAAAGCGCGCCGAAGAATGCCGCGCCGGCGCATTGGGCTGCGTCGCCTGCAAAAAACATTTGTTTGAACTTATGGAAAAGGAAATAACGGAGTTCAACCAAAGAAGAAATTTCTACGCCAAAGACGAAGCCTTGCTGGAAAAAATCCTTAAACGCGGGGCGGAAGCGGCGCGCGAAAGCGCTTCAAAAACTTTGGCGGAAGTCAAAAAAGTGATGAAAGTGTTATGATAAATGACGGCATCAGGGTGCGTTTGGATGTTTTTGAAGGCCCGATGGATCTTCTGTTGCATCTGATAAAAAAAGACAATCTGGATATTTACGATATAAACATATCGGAAATTACCGCCCAGTATCTTGAGTACCTTGACGTCATGAAGCAGCTTAATTTGGAACTTGCCGGCGAATTTTTGGTAATGGCCAGCACGCTTATGCAGATAAAAGCGCGCCAGCTTTTGCCTTCTCAGGCGGCGACCTCGGAAGAAGACGGCCCCGACCCGGCGAAAGAACTTATAGAAAAAATCGTGGAGTACCAAAAATTTAAGCAGGCTTCTTTGTATTTGCAGGAAAATTTTGAG
This sequence comes from Candidatus Proelusimicrobium excrementi, assembly GCF_937881865.1. Lineage (NCBI taxonomy): Bacteria > Pseudomonadati > Elusimicrobiota > Elusimicrobia > Elusimicrobiales > Elusimicrobiaceae > Candidatus Proelusimicrobium > Candidatus Proelusimicrobium excrementi. The sequence goes on along the minus strand of NZ_CALGEO010000053.1, from coordinate 29,352 downwards.
AAGTACAAAAACAATTTTTACAAAAGCGCGCCCGTGTTTGACAACGGCGAACGCGTCTTAAACGTACAGCTTTTTGACTTGCTTGCCGCCGTACGCCGCGCTTTTGAAAATCTTGAAAGCCGCGAGCACGCCGACTTGCTGAAAGTGGAAGAATTCCCTATAGACAAGAAGATGGACAAAGTGCTTTGGCTTTTAAAAAGGCGGCCGTGGGTATTGGCGGACGAGATCTTCGCCGGAGAAACAAAAAAGCGCGGCGTAATAACCTGTTTTATGGCTGTCTTGGAGCTTTTAAAAATAGGCAAAATTTTGGCGCGTCAAGACGGGGAAGGCTCCGAAATACGGCTCTATCTGAACCCTGAAATGGAAGATCAGGATTATCATAAGCTTCTTGAACGGGAAAACAACAATCCCGAAGAAGCGCGGCGGTGATTATTATGGAAGAAACTAAAAAAGTGCAGGCCCAAAACGCAGCCGAGGAAATTTTAACTAAGGAAGACTATAAAAGAATAGTCGAAAATCTGCTTTTTATAACGGACAGGCCTTTAAGCATAGCCAAACTTTCACAGGTGGCGCAGATAAACAATATCCAGCTTACCAAAGATATAGTAAACTCTTTGGCGCAGGAGTACGCGCAGACGGCGCGCGCCATACAGATTATAGAACTTGGCGGCGGGTTTCAAATGTCCACCAAGCCGGAATACGGACGTTGGGTTCGGGCTTTGTTTAATGAGAAAACCTCCGACAAGCTTTCTTCCGCCGCTTTGGAAACTTTGGCGATTATAGCTTATAAACAGCCCGTTACCAGGGCGGAAATAGAAGCCATAAGGGGCGTTGACGCCGTCGGCCCTTTGGAAAAAATTATGGAACGCGGACTTGTCCGCATAGTCGGGCGCAAGGACGCCCCCGGCAAACCCATGGTCTACGGAACCACCGACGAATTTTTAAGGCTTTTCGGCCTTAACCACATTTCCCAGCTGCCGGAACTGAAAAGTTTTGAGAACAAAGGCCCTAAGGAAATACAAAGCGATTTGCCTTTCGGCCCCAGCCTGCCGGAGATTAAACAAGCCATTTTGCCGCTTGAAGATGACGTGGACGTGTTTACCAGAAATACGCCGGAAGACGTAACGGCGGATCCTTTGCAGACGGAACCCTCCGCCTCGCAGGGGGATGAAGCCGTATCCGTGGCGGCCGTGCCGCCTAAAACCGCGGATAATGCGCCGGTAAAAACGCCCGAGGCCGATGATGACATTATTCCTGCGGAAGGTTTTAAGCAGGAAAACGGCCTTGAAGAAGATATGCTTAAAGAAGGTTTTGACGATTTAAAATAACAGCCGGAATATCGGAAGTGTTTAAAGGAGAGATTTTATGAATATAGTTTTAGCTGCCAGTGAAGCTTTCCCGTTTTGCAAAACGGGCGGTCTAGCGGATGTCGTAGGCGCTCTTACGCAGGATTTTTCCAGAACGAGAGGAACGAAAGTTCTCCTGTTCCTGCCGAGATACAGGAACATTAATAACGCTTCTTCTTTAAGAACCGTACCGGGCGTGTTTTACATTCCCGTAGGCTCGCGTTTGGAGCCGGCCCAAATTTCTTATCTTAAATGGGGCAACGCTTTGGTGTTTTTTGTGGAGTCAAACAAGTATTTCGACAGACCCGAACTTTACTTTACAAAAACGGGCGATTACGCCGATAACGACGAACGTTTTATGTTCTTTTCCCGCGCGGTTTTGGAAGCCTGCAAATTTATAGGTTTCAGGCCAGATATAATCCACGCTCACGATTGGCAGACGGGGCTTTTGCCGGCTTATCTTAAGACTGTTTACAAAACGGACGCTTTTTTTACCCGTACACGCTGTATGTTTACTATACACAATATAGCTTATCAGGGATATTTCCCCAGGGAAAGTTTTGTAAAAGCGGGTTTTTTCGAGCCTGATTTCACCCCCGACAAATTTGAATATTGGGGCGGCATAAGCTATCTTAAAACGGGGATTGTTTTCGCCGATAAAGTGAATACCGTCAGCCCCACCTACGCACAGGAACTTTTAAGGGGGCAAAACAGCTTCGGCCTTGAGGGCGTTTTAAGGAATAAAGGCGCGGACTTTTTGGGGATTATCAACGGTATTGACGGCGAAGTGTGGGATCCGCAAAGCGACACTTTGATACCCATGGGCTATGACGACGAATCTTTAAAAGGCAAGGCTGTGTGCAAAGCGGCTTTGCAGCGCGAGTGCGGTTTGGCGGAAAACCCTTCAATTCCTTTGTGCGCAATGGTAAGCCGTTTGGCCTATCAAAAAGGCGTGGACTTGCTGCCCGACGTTATCCGTGCAATGGAAGGCAAAATGCAATTTGTAATTGAAGGAAAAGGCGACCCGCACGCGGAATATATTTTCGGCGAGCTTGCCGCGCGCTATCCTTCTTCTTTCGCTTTCAGGTGTGTTGTGGACGAAACTTTGGCGCATAAAATTTACGCCGGCGGGGATATGTTCCTTATGCCTTCGCGCTTTGAACCCTGCGGTTTAAGCCAAATGATAGCCATGCGCTACGGTTCTTTGCCGGTGGTTTCAAAAGTAGGCGGCCTTGCCGACACGGTAAAAGGATATGAGGGCGATATGTCGGCCGAGCTTAAAACCGGATTCTTTATAGATAACTTAGACATAAACGGGCTTATCGGGGCTTTAAACACGGCTCTTAGCGTTTACAATAAAAAGAAAGTTTGGAAAGCCATGCTCGCCAACGCCATGGCGGAAGATTTCTCTTGGGAGAATTCTTCAAGGCAGTATATCAAATGTTTTAATGAAATATTGCGGAGGAGATTTTAGATGAAGAAGCTGTCGTTTGCGGTATTTGCTTTGTTGTTTGCGGTATTTTCCTTCGCCGCCGAAAAGAAAAATATTATTTTTGTTGTCGCCGACGGGGGCGGGCCGGCCGCCATGGGGCTTTTGCTTCAATACGCGCGTTATGCGGAAAATTCGCCTTACGCGGACAGAACTTCCAACTTGGAGAAAATATTTTCCGCCTCAGAATTGGGCATAGTTTTAAACGCCACCAAAGAAACGATAGTAACCGATTCCGCCGCGGCGGGAACGCATATGGCAAAAGGCACTCTTACCTATCCCGAATATTTGGGTATGGGCGCGGAAGGGGAGAATGCCGACAGCCTTTTAAAAAAAGCTCAAAAGCTGGGTATGGCCACCGGGCTTATAACGGATGTTTACCTTTCCGACGCCACTCCCTCCGCTTATACCGCTCACGTAAACAGCCGCAGAAATTATGAGGAAATTTCCGCCGCATTGCTTAATTCGGGCGCGGACGTGCTTTTGGGCGGCGGGCTTAATTATTTGATTTCCGACAAAGATTTAAAAGACGAAAAATACGCCGGAATATTTAAAAAAATACCTTACTCCAAATCGCTTTCCCCGGCTTTAAAGAACGGCCTTTTTGAAAAGCTTATAACAAGCGGATATCCTTTGGTTTTCGATAAAAAAGGCTTGCAAAAAGCGAAATCTGATAAACTCTTGGGGCTTTTCGGCGCAAGCGCGATACAGTTTAGCGTAAATCCGGCTCCTTATGCTCCTACCTTAAAAGACATGACGGAAAAAGCTTTGGAAATTTTATCCAAGAACAAAAACGGTTTTTTCCTTATGGTGGAAGCGGGCGCGCTTGACTGGATGCTCCACGATAATGACCAAGGCGCGGCTTTGGCCGAACTTTTAGAACTGGATGAAACTTTGGGCCTTATAAAAGACTGGGCCGATAAAAACCCGGATACGATGGTCGTAATAACGGCCGATCACGATACCGGCGGCTTCGGTTTTCAGTACAGAAAAGTCAAAGGTGACGAACTTGAACTTAAAAAAGAGCAAGGCTATCCCTTATACGATAAAAAAGATTATTCCGTAAAAAGCAACTTGGATATTATCGCCAAACAAACCAAAATGCAGCGTGATATGAAAGCAGAATTTAACGCCTTGGGCGAAAAACGCCAGACCCCCAAAGCGATACAGCAGTATCTTATGGAAAATATGGGGTATGAACTTCCCCTGGATGTGGTTGAAGACAAAGGCGATTTTGAGGACTGTCTGAAAGAAATAAACAAACGCCTAGGCGTAACATGGAGCACCGGCAATCATACCGGCAGCCCTCTTTTTGTAAGCTTTTACGGTGCGGGCGCGCCGAAAAATCCCGGCGTTTTGCATAATACGGAAGTAAACAAAATTATAGAGAGGTTCCTCTATGACGGAAAATAAGCCCTCTTTTACGGGCCAAAGCAGAATAATGTTCTTTTTGCTGGCTTTGGCTTTGCTTTTTCAAGGGGCTTTATTCTTAAGGCTTCAGGCTTATGACGCTTTTAAAATTTTGCTTTCCGATTTTAAAATAGCCGTCGTTTTAAACAACGCCAGTTCTGCGGAAACGGAATCTTTCACCAAAAAACTTAATTCCCTTCCAGGCGTTACGGACGTGCGTTACTTAAACGCGAAAGAAGCTTTGGCCATGCCGGGGGCGTCTTCGGAACAGAACGGTTTTGAAGTTTTTTTGCCTAAGGAAGATTTCCTCCCGGCTTTTTTTGAGCTTCGCGTATCAAAATCGGTTATGATGAATCCTCAGGTTTGGGTAAGAGAAAACTTTTCTAAAATACCGCAGGACGCGCAAGCTTATTATAAGGAAAGCCAGGCCGCGTCTGCCGTTTATTTGGACGGCGTAATTAAATTTGTAAATATAATTTTCGGGCTCGGCGCGTTTTTCTTTTTGGCTTTTTGCTTCTTGGTGGAAGCTTATTATACAAGAATAACGGCTTTGCCGGCGCGCTTTGGCGGTTTGCTCTGCGGCCTTTTAAGTTATGCGGCGGCTTTGGGAACGGTCTTCATTTTGGTTTCCCCGCTTAAAATCGCAGGGAAAAAATCTTTTGAATTTGATTTATGGCCGCAGGCGGCCTGTTTGCTTTTGTGCCTTATGCTGGGGTGGACTTTATCTAAATGGAAAAAGTTTTAGTTTCCTTTTTAATCTTATTTTTTGCGGCGGCGGTTCCTTTGAACTGCGCGTCTAAGGAGGAGCTCGCCTCCATAGAACGCCAAGCCAAGGAAAAGGAAGCCCAGCTTAAAAAATATAAAGCGAGGGAGGCCGCTCTTTCCAAGGAGCTTAAAGCCCTCACTCAAAAACAGAAAAAAACGGAACAGTTGGCCGTAAAAATCAGCAATGACATTGAAGGCATGCAAACAAAAAGCAGCATGATACGCCGTCATAAAGAAGTGGTGAAAAACAATTTGCCGCTTTGGCAGAACGTGATGAAATTGGAATTTTCCAATTACGCGGTGGAAAGGATGCTCGAGGAAAGCTATTATAATTCTTCGGAACTTATCAGGGCTTTGGCTTTGTCTTCCACTTTAAAAACGCACGCCGTTTTTATGCAAAAACTTTCTTTTGAAATAGACAAAACCCAAAAAGAAATTGACGGCTTTAAGGAAAAACATTCCTCTTTGCTCGCCGAACGCGATAAGCTGGAAGAGGAAAAATCGGCTCTTCTCGGCAGTTACGAAAAAAAGAAAGAAGATTTGAAGGAGGCCCACGCTTTATACGAGAAGTCCGTCAAAGATTTGAAAGAGCTTAAAGCTTCCGCCGCGCAGCTTCAAAAAATACTTAAAGCGGCGGAAGCCAAACGCAAAGCCGAGCAGAAAAAAGCCGGCCAAAAACAGACCGGCGCGGCGCTTAATATAAGTAAAAATTCGCTTCCGTGGCCTGTTAGTGGTAAAATAATAAGTAAATTCGGCAAAGAATACCAAGCCCAGCTGAAAACTTGGATCTTCCGCGACGGAATAAAAATATCCGCCGCCAAAGGCGCGCCGATAGTAAGCGTTGCGGAGGGGAAAGTAATCTTTGCGGGGAAATTCCGCTCCTACGGGAATGTGGTTATAGTGGATCACGGCGGAGGTTTCTTTACCATTTACGGATTTTTGAGCGAAATCCGCGCCTCTTTGGACCAGCAAGTTAACAAGGGGCAGATTATAGGCCTTTGCGGTGCGGATACCCAGGGCTCGGCAATGGGAAGCGGCCAGAACGCGCTTTATTTTGAAGTTCGCTCCGGCACTTCCGCGGTTGATCCGGAGCTTTGGCTTGAGAAAAAATAAAAGGATAATTTATGAAAAAGAAAATAAACATATACGTAATTTTTATGATAGCGGCTTTTTTTATGGGCACCATGTTCCCTTTCGCCTATTCCGGCGTGGACACCGGGCTTGACCAGCTTAAAATACTTGTCGACGTAATGGGCAAAATACAGGATAACTTCGTGGAAGAAAAAGACGCCAAAGATTTGGTTGTCGGCGCGCTTTACGGCATGGCTTCCCAGCTGGATGAATTTTCCGAATACATCAGCGTAGAGGATATGAAAGCCATGCGCGAAGAAACAAAAGGCGAATTCGGCGGGGTAGGCATGCGCCTTAATTCTTCCAAACAAGGGGAACTTATCGTCGTTACGCCTTTGCCAGAGAGCCCCGCTTACAAAGCCGGAGTGGAACCCAAAGACAAAGTAATTAAAATAGATGGCAGGCCCGTTTCCGAGATGAAAAGCGACGAAGCCGTCGCGGCTTTAAGGGGGGAAGTCGGCACCAAAGTAAAGGTGGAACTTGAAAGAAAAGACGAAAAAACGGGCAAAACTTCAATCAAAAAAGTAACTTTGAAAAGAACTAAAATCATTCCGGAAGTCGTATTCTCCAAAATGCTGGAAGGCGATATAGGCTATATTTACGTTACCGATTTTTCCGGCCATACCGTTGAAGGTTTTGAAAAGGCGATGCAAACTTTGCAGGATAAAGGCATGAAAGCTTTAATCGTGGACTTGCGTTTTAATCCGGGCGGTTTGCTGGACAGTGCGGTAAATATGAGCAAGCTTTTTATAGGCGACAATAAACTTATAGTTTACACCAAAGGCCGCAAAGAAGAATTTTTTAAGGAATATAAAAGCAATCCCAAGGCCAAATACGCCGATATTCCCATGGCTCTTTTGGTAAACGAAGGTTCGGCCTCCGGCAGTGAAATCGTCGCCGGTGCTTTGCAGGATCATAAACGCGCGGTTTTAATAGGTTCCAGGACTTTCGGCAAAGGCAGCGTGCAGCAGGTTATAAGCCTGCCCGACACTTCCGGCCTTAGGATAACGGTGGCCAAATATTATACGCCTTTGGGGCGCATGATACATAAAAACTTTAAAGCCAAAAACGCCGATGAAACCGGCGGCATTGTGCCGGATATAGTGGTTCCTTTTGAGCCGGCCAAAGCGCGCGCGGCTACTTTTTACACCACCAATTTAATTTATTCTCCTTCCAAGAAAACCGCGGAGCCTGAACAGGCAAAAGCGGCAGACCCGGTTTTGGAAAGAGCAGTAGAACTTTTAAAAGCCAGGGAAGTCCTTGGCAATCTTAACGTGAAAGAGGACGCAAAGGCTAAGTAAGCCGGCGTGTATTTAAGTGAAAGACAGTTACATTTTGGGCATAGAAAGCACCTGCGACGAAACTTCCGCCGCCCTTCTTAAAAACGGGCGGGAGGTGGTTTCCAACGTAATTTATACGCAAATAGACTTGCATAAAAAATACGCCGGCGTCGTGCCGGAGCTTGCAAGCCGAGCCCACGCCGCCAAAATAGCAAGCGTTATAAAAGCGGCTTTGGGGGATATTATTCCCGATTATATCGCTTTTGCAAACGGCCCGGGCTTGCCGGGCGGGCTTTTGGTAGGGCGCGTCGCGGCGGAAACTTTAGCCAATCTTTTTGACAGACCGATTATAGGCGTAAACCACTTGGAAGGGCACCTGTTCGCCTGCGAACTTACGGGGGCTGATAAGCTTAACCCCCTTGAATTTCCTTTAATTTCGCTTATAGTATCAGGAGGGCACAGCGAATTATGGCTTGTCCGGGACTATGGGGATTATAAGCCTCTCGGCAAGACCCGCGACGACGCCGCCGGCGAAGCTTTTGACAAAGTCGCCAAGCTTTTGGGCCTTGGATATCCCGGCGGGCCGGAAGTTTCCAAGCAGGCTTTAAAAGGGGATAGAAACGCCGTAAAATTTCCCCGGCCTATGCTTGACAGAAGCTGTGAATTTTCATTCAGCGGCATAAAAACCGCCGTAAGCTATTATTTGCGGGGTCATAAAGACGTAAGCGTGCCCGATATTTGCGCTTCTTTTGAGCAGGCGGTCGTTGAAACGCTGGTCAAAAAAGCGATAAATGCGGCTGAAAAGTACAAGGTAAAGCATATAGCCGTGGGCGGCGGTGTCGCCGCGAATGGTCTTTTAAGGGAAATGCTCGTAAAAAAAGCCGCGGAGAAGGGGATAGAAGCCCGCTTTGTTTTAAGGCCGCTTTCATCGGATAATGCGGCGATGATAGCTTTGTGCGCGGCAAAGAAGCTTGCTCGCGGACAGAATACGGGCGATATCAGAATAAACCCCAATATGGTTGTGAGGAGCTGGCCTAAGAAATGATTTTTTGGATGATGCCCGATAACGGCACGCTTACTCAGCGGATGACGGAGAAGATTCTCGCCGGTTTTAAAAAGCACAATCCCGGACTTAATATTACCGTAAGAGTAATCAACAGGCGCACTTTATGGACCAAGATGTTCACGCTTAAGCATGAACTCGGCCGTGCGGGCTGCCCGGATATAATAGCTTTCCCGCATTATTGGACGAATCTGTTGGTCAAAGCCAATCTTCTTGAAAATCTTACCGAACTTGATAAATCTTTGCGGGTCGATAATTGTTTGGATCCGCTTAAACCGTTTTGTTATAAAAAAGACACCGTTGACATTTATTCCTATCCCTGGTGGATGGATATTACCGCTTTGCACTACCGCGAGGATCACCTTAAACTGGTGTCCTCAAAACCAGAAGAGCTTTTAAGCACTTGGCGCGGTTTTCTTGAAGCCTGCGCCATGCTGAAAGATTATTTTAACGGAAAGGAAGATTACTTCCCCGTGCAAAACAATGATTTGCGCGGTTCTCTTTCCTACCGTTCGTCGCTGCCTTGCATTTGGGGCCGCGGCGGCGACATTTTTAACGAAACCTGTGAAGCCTCCGGCTTGGGGACGGAAGCTTTCCGCCTGGGCTTGCAGGATTTTATAGATTTGGCCGTAAAAGGCTATATGCCTATTTTAAGGGAACGCAGCTCGAACGGGGCGATATCAAGCGGCAAATCCAGCATGATGATTACGCGCCGCCAGGGCTTGGCGATGTTCGAAGGCAAGGAAGCTTCTTTCAAAGTTAAAACTTTGCCTGTCCCCAAAACCGGACGCGAACATATAAACTATTTAAGCGGAGTCAATTTAGGCATAGTGCGCGGCGGCGCGAATATAGGGCACGCTCTTGAGCTTATCAAATGGCTGACCCGCCCGGAAAAACAAATAGAGTACGCCTCCATGACGGAAGTTTTCCCCGCGCTTGAAGGCAGTTTCGAGAATTTCCTTTTGGCTTCGCCGCACCGTATACAAAATTACGCGCATATCATAGCCGGTGCGCGTACTATGAGCAATCACACCGCTTCCGGCACGGTTATGGAAATATTGGGCAATATAATGTCCAAGGCGGCCAGCGCAACGGTGATGAACCGTTATTCCGGCGCGATACTTGAAAACGAACTTAAAAAAGCCGATGCCGAAGTAAACAATATCCTTCATCTTTATAACGAATAAGCCTATGCAAAATAAAAGAAGCTTGCTTTTATATAATTTTTATCAGGGCCTTTCAGACAGGTTCACCAGTATAGACCGCCTTTTAAGCCATGCTTTGCCCGTTCTCGCCGGTTATCTTGACGCGGACAGAGTCTTATTTTTTGACTGGAAGGAAGAAAAATCCATAATTTCTTTAAAAACTCTCTGCCAAAAAGGCAAGTGCTATGATTTGCAGGAGGACGTGTTTGTCGACCGCTACTCCCCGGAAGTGATAAAGCTTTTGCAGGACGGATATATGTTTTCCCCGGGGTTGGATTATCCGGCGGTTTACGTCTTGGTGAAATGGCGCAGCCCGCAGGGCAGTTTTGAAGCCTTGGCAAGCGGCCGGCGCGACAGAAGCCGCTACGGCGTAATAAGGGTGGAACGCTTTAAAAAAAATAAGCCGTTTACTCAGAGCGAAATTGAATCTTTAATAGCTCTTTGCCGGGAACTTTCGTCAAAAATAAATATGACGGAAATAGACCACTACAACACTTCCCAGCTGCAAAGAGCGCAGGCTTTAAACGATTTGGCCAGGGTGTTTGCCACGTCAATACGTTTAAGAGACAGCCTGATAGAAATTTTAAAAAGCATACAAAAAAGCTTTTATTTCGACAGAACTTCCCTCTACTTGGTCGATCCTAAAACCAATGAACTGCAGGAAGCTTACAGCGCGGATCTTTCCGGCGAAGTTAAAGAGATAGACATTACGGCCAATCTGTCAAAAAACTTCACTTCTTACTGCGACGGCGATTACGGCATTTGCCCGGCGGCAAAAGGTTCCGACATAGTCTTAACCATACCGCTTACGCTTCAAACCAAAAATTTGGGCTGGATGGTTTTTGACAATATGCTTTCGCGTATGCCGATAGCTACGGAAGATATGTTAAGCTTAAAACAATTTTCCGCGCAAATAGCTTTGGCCATAGATAACGCGCGCCTGTTTGAAAAGGTGCAGGAACTTTCCAATTACGACGAACTCACCAAGCTGGCTTTAAGGCGTTTTTTCAACGAGAATCTTTCCCAAGAAATTTACCGTTCCAAGCGTTTTAATTTAACTTTGTCTTTAATACTTATGGACATAGATTATTTTAAAACCATAAACGACACTTACGGCCATTTGCTCGGCGACGAGGCTTTAAAAGAAGTCAGCGGAGTCATCTTAAACAGCCTTCGTCAAACCGATTTGCCGTGCCGCTACGGCGGGGACGAAATCGTTATAATGCTGCCGCGCACCACCGGCGAGGAAGCCAAAAGCATAGCCAAACGCCTTTCGGAAAAGGTTTCCGCCATAAAACTCAATCCCAAATATACCGGCGGGGCCGATATAAAACTTTCAATCAGCCAGGGTATAGCGGTATTTCCTTACGATACCGAAGACCAGTCCGAGTTAATCAAACGCGCGGACGAAGCCCTTTATTACGTAAAACAGCACGGGCGCGGCTTCTGGGCGCTTTACGGCGACGTAAAGGACGGAAGAATAAAATGACAAATTTTTTGGCGGTCGGTGCGGGCGGATTTATCGGCGCGGCGCTCAGATACGGCGTTTGTCTGTTTATGGTTTCGCGCGCCGGCCTTCATAACGCTTGGGGCACTTTCTGCGTAAACTTTATCGGATGTCTGCTTATAGGTTTTTTGGCCGGTTTTGAATTTAAAAATATTCAGCCTATTAAATACTTTCTGATTGCCGGTCTTTTGGGCGGTTTTACAACATTTTCCGCTTTCAGTTTGGATGCTCTCATGCTTTTAAAAGACGGCGAAATTTTTAAAGCTTTGCTTTATATCTTGTCTACGCTGCTGGTATGCATGGCGGCGGTATTCGCCGGGGTTTCCGCGTTTAAGCTTGTTAACTGATTATTTCCTTATAACGTGCGGTTTATAAGAGCGCGGCATTTCCGAAGTTTTCATTATTTTGCTTTCCGAATCTTTGCTTCTTATAAAAGGCTTTATGCTGAAGTATGTGCTTGTTTTGTCAAACAGGGAAAGCCAATGCTCGTAGGAAACGGGTTCTTTTTCCAAAATAGTATCCACCACCACGAAAGCCGGGCCGTCTTTTTCCGCAAACACCAGTAAAGACGCCGCGTGATAATCCCACTGAGGAAAGCTTTTCCCGGAGGAAGAGGTAAATCTGTCTTTGCCGTTTTTATCTTTTAAAAATCCCGATCTCGCCTTTGCGACCAACTCATAAACTCTAATCAGTTTATATACGGCGTATTTGTTTTCCGTTACGGCGCAGATGTCTTTACAGAAAGAATAACTGCAGGCGGCGCATTCTTCCCTTAAAGGTCTGTAAGTGTATGTCGTCGCGTTTGTTCTGCCGCCGGTCCTTGTGGCGTTGTCAAGCATGACCATCGGGTCTGTGTAGGAATAAATTACGGATAAATCTTTGTTTTTATTGTCGTTGACGGCTATTTGCCTTTTCAGCTGGGCCATTCTTGCCGAAGTAAGCGCGTTTTTGCTTAAAGCGGCGGGCCCGCAGAAATAGGAAAAAGCTCTGTTTTTATTGTAGGTGTTTACAAGCATATTGATGTAAACATTTTGCTGGGCGGCGTTTGTTTTTTCCGCGGGATTATATCTGTAGTTTTTAAAATCTTCTTTCAGCAAAGCGTTTATTTTTGAAAGATGTTTGTCGTAGAATTTTTTTAATTCGGCCGCATTTTTAAAATCTGATCGATATATAGGATCAAGCGCGCCCGTGTAGGAAGTATCCAAATAAGCAGGGGATTTCCTTGCGCCTTTGGCGGCTTCTATGATGTACATATTGTATATATAATCGGCGACGGCCCTTTGTTTGTATTCGTCTTCTTCGGACGTGAAGAACGAAACTATTCCATCCCACAAAGAGGGCCCTTCCGGCATTTTTGAAGAGGGCTTAAAGCCTTTGACTTTAAGGAAATATTTATCCGATCTCGGCGCAATGGCGGCGGAAAGCGCATCTTTAAAATTGCCGGCGTTTAAAGGAATGATAAAAAACAAAGCGATTAAAATAAAAATATATTTTTTCATAAATACCCTCTTATAAATTATAGATAATGGCAATTGCCGGCACAAGGGCAAAAGGGCCTAAAAGCCTATGGGCATTTAGGGTAAACGGCGCAAGCCTTTCGGGCGTTAATAAAATTAATTTGGTTAAAGCAAACGGCGGAGAGTTTTATCTCCCCGCCGTCTTCTGATATCTTTCGGCAAAAGTTGATTTCCGTTTTCGGTTTAACCTCGTATAATTTCAACCGTTCTTTCGGCTTTTAAATGTCTGCCCACTTTGCAGCCCATTACCGAAGCCTTCATCGCGGCTTCCCTTTCTTTCGGGAAATCTGCCGGTACGAACACCTTTATCAAAGCTTTTTGCATATCTCCGTTGGCATCCAAACCGGGCTCAAGTTCCACATGGAAAGCCTCTTTATTCATGCCCAGTCTTTCAACTAAAAGCAGTACGTGATAGGCGGAGCAGGAAAGCAAGGCCGCCATAAGCAGTGTAAACGGATTGGGCGCGCTTCCGTCGCCGCCTTCCGTTTTAGCCAAATCCACCGGTATATTAAAACCTTTGGCCTCAATATTTATTTTTCTGTTACCCGTAAATTTTGCGTTTATCATACTTCCCCCTGTATTTTCATTTTTTATCCGTTTGCGCCGCCGCGGTTTTATCGGCCGGCGTTTGGGATTGTTCTTTTTTTGTCGCTTCGGCTGAAGCGGAAATCGTTATATTCGGCTGGGCTTGGGCGGAGTCCAATATGATAATCTCCTGCTTGGGCCTCGGCGGATAAGCCGCGCTCAAAGACTGCGAAAGATTATAGTACAAAGCCTTTGCTTTTAAGAACGCGTCATGATTTTCCGGATGTTTCTGCACTTTTAAAAGCTGTATTTCGTAATCGGCTTTAGCCGCCTTGAACGCTTCCAAATAGAGCTGTTTTTGCACGGCATCTTCCAGACCGAACAAAGTTTCTTTATCAATTTGGGTTTGTTCCAAAGCCTGCGTCATTTGTTTTAAAGCGTTTAAAGCGTTTTGAAGCCCGGGTGCGTCCTGTTCGTTTAAAGATGTTTGAGGCTCGTCCAAAGCCACTATATAGCTTTGTTCCAGCGTTTTCTGCGGCATATAAATATTGCCTACGAAGGCCCCGGCTATAAAGACGGTAAAAACGATAAAAACCCTGAAAATAAATGTAAGCATATCTTAGTATATCAAATTAAAATCGCGGCTTAAACGGCTGGCCGCGCCGCCAAAATCGGCCCGTTTTTCATCCGCGATATATATTATAAGGTTTTGCGGATGATTTTCAATGCGTTTCAGCGTTTCTTGCCGTTTTTGCGGACCTTTTTGAATGTCTGCGCATTTTTTAAACGTTTAGGTTTTTCTTCTTTGATTTTTCCGACGTAGACTTTTTTAAAAGGGGTAAAAACGTATTCTTCCGTCTTTTTCTCCTCTTGAACAGCGGGGGCGGCGGCTTTGATTTTAGGCCGAGCCTTTTTTGCGGAGGTTTTATTTGCCGTTGTCGGTTCTTCCTTTTTTTCGCCGGCGGAAGATTTTAGTTCCGCCGCTTCCGGCCTGAGCGTCGGCCGGGAAGGTTTTTTCTCTTGGGCGGGGAACGCAATATCTCCTACGGACTGTTGCTTTTCCAAGAAAGTTTTTATTTCTTTCCATGCGCTTCTGTCTGCGCGGGCGATGAGGTTAATGCAAACGCCGGTTTTGTCGTAGCGGCCCGTTCTGCCCAAGCGGTGTATGTATTCTTCCGGGTTTTGGGGCAGTTCGTAGTTTATTACGGTAGAAATTGAAGGAATATCCAATCCGCGCGCGGCTACGTCGGTGGCGACGAGTATTTTGAATGCTTGTTCCCTAAATCCTTTAAGTGCGGCGTCGCGGTCTTTCTGCTTAAGGCCGCCGTGCAGCGCGGCGGCATCAAAGAGGGTCTTCTTCAAATATTTGGTAATTTCGGCCACGGCGCGCTGCGTTTTTACAAACACCAAAGCCTGTCCTTTTAACTTGGTAAGAATTTCCGTAAGTTTTTTAAGTTTGTCATTGCCTTCTATTTTTATGTTTTTTTGTTCTACGTTTTCGGAAGGGTTGTTAAGCCCGCCGATTATGATTTGTTCGGGATTGTTTAAATATTTTTGAGCCAATTTAAGTACGCGCGGCGGGAAAGTGGCCGAAAGCATAAGCGTCTGCTTTTCGGCGGGAAGGAAGGAAATAATTTCCTCTATCTGCGCCATAAAACCCAAATCAAGCATACGGTCGGTTTCATCCCAGACGACTACCGCCGTATTATTCAATTTAAGGCTTTTCCTTTTAAGATGATCGTTAAGGCGGCCCGGCGTTCCTATTATAACGCGCGGATTTGTTTTAAGCTTCCTTAATTGCCCCTGCATATTCTTGCCGCCGGTAATTAGCGCGGTGTTTATGCCGGTGTCTTTGGCCAAATCCCTGAAAACGGTTTGTATTTGCTGGGCCAATTCCCTTGTCGGCGCGACGAACAAAGCCGTTTTTTCCTCTTCGTCCAAAAGTTTGTTCAATACAGGTATGGTATAGGCGGACGTCTTGCCGCTGCCCGTCTGCGCTGAGGCTAAAGCGTCGCGTCCTTTAAGGGCGACGGGTATAAACTCGGCCTGCACGGGGGTAGGCTTTAAATATCCGATGTTTTTAACGGCTTTAACTACGGCTTTTTTAAGGCCGAGCGCGTCAAAAAGATTATTGGTCATAAAGTGTATTTTAACATTTTGATTGCCTGCTTGTACTGATTGAGTATTGGAGTTCCATTTTTGTATGTGGACTTAATATCTTCCGGAATTGAACTAAAGAATATTTGTTTTGCTTTAATTTTAGAAGCTTCCAAAATGCGCGTTTTGCCGTTGACTTGGAGTTAACTCCAAATATTATAATATATCTTACAAGGAGAATTATTATGACTATTTCCGAAGTAAGCGAAAAATACGGCCTGCCGGTTGACACCCTGCGTTATTATGAAAAGGTTGGCCTTATCCCGGAAGTGAACCGCAAAGAAAGCGGCATCCGCGATTATACTCCCTCGGATTGCAGCTGGGTCGAGTTTATAAAATGTATGCGCGGGGCGGGGCTCTCCATAGAAACTTTGGTGGAATATGTTTCGCTCTATCAAAAGGGCAGCCGCACTGCGCGCAAGAGAAAGGACCTCCTCGTCAAAGAACGGGACCGTCTTAAACTCAGAATAGAAGAAATGCAAAAAACGCTTGAAAGGCTTAATCACAAAATAGAAGTCTATGAAACTAAGATTTTATCCTGCGAGAAGAAACTTCTCGGCGGAAAGGAGAAATAAATGTCCAAACAAGTTCTTATAATATCTTCCAGCCCAAGAAGGGGCGGCAATTCCGATTTGCTCTGCGACCGGTTTATGGCCGGCGCGCTTGAAGCCGGGCACAAAGTTGAGAAAATTTTTCTTCCGGATTACAAAATCAATTATTGCTTGGGATGCGGCGTCTGCAACACTTCCCACGTCTGCGTGCAGAAAGACGATATGAAACCCCTGCTTGAAAAAATGGTTAAAGCGGAGGTGATAGTTTTGGCTACGCCCGTTTATTTTTATTCCATGGATGGCCAGCTTAAAACTTTTATAGACCGCACCGTGCCGCGCTACACGGAAATAAGCGATAAGGATTTCTACTTTATCCTCAGCGCGGCCGATACGGAAAAGAAGAATCTTTCCCGCACCGTTGAAGCCTTGCGCGGCTTTACCGAGGACTGCCTGGACGGCGCCAAAGAAAAGAAAATTATCTACGGCGTGGGAGCTTGGCAGAAAGGCGAAGTTAAAAATACTCCGGCTTATTTTGAAGCTTACGAAGCCGGCCTTAAATGTTAACCCATTGACTTGGAGCCGGCTCCAGCCTGTATACTTTTTTGAGGGCCGGCTCTTAATTGAGCCGCGCTTTTATTTGTCGGAACTAAAAATTAAGCTTTCTTTTCCCAAGCGTAAGCTTTTGTTACGGAGGGGACGTCCGCAGGATTAAACACGGGTTCTTTAACTCCGGCTTTTTTCTGTTTTCTGTAATCGTTAAGAACGTCCAAAGCCTGGCGGCGAAGCAAAAACAGCGCGGTTATATTCATTAAAGCCATAACCGTCATAAATAAATCCGCCGCATTCCATACCAAATGCAATTTCGCCACCGCTCCAAAAAACACCATACCGGCGACCAAAACGCGGAATACCGGCATAACCCATTTTTTGCTTGTAAGAAATTCAATATTGGCCTGCCCGTAATAGTAATTGCCTATTATGGAGGTAAATGCGAACAACAGCACGCTTAAGGATATAAAATACTCCCCGAATTTACCCATAGTTTGCCCCAGCGAAGCCTGCGTAAGGGCGATTCCTTCCAAATTTAAACCGCCGTAATCGGAAAGAAGCACTATAAACGCCGTACAGCTGCAAATAAGCAGAGTATCCACAAATACGCTTAAAGCCTGTATATACCCTTGCGTTACCGGGTGGGATATATTGGCGGTGGCCGCTGCGTTTGGCGCGCTGCCCATGCCGGCTTCGTTGGAAAACAAGCCTCTGCGCGCGCCGGTCATAATCGTTGCGCCGAGGGCTCCTCCGGCGATATTGCGCAGGCTGAAAGCGTCTTGAAATATCAAAGCGAAAACCGAGGGTATCTTTTCCAAATTAAGCGCGACGACCGTCAGCGTTATCGCTATATAACTCAAGGCGAAAAACGGCACTATTACGGCGGAAAAGGAAGCTATCCTTTTAAGCCCGCCGAATATTATTATTGCGGTTAGTGCGGCGGTCAGCAGGCCGGTAAGCGTTAAGCTTAAACCGAAAGATTTATTCATGGATTGCGCTATGGTGTTTGACTGCACGGAGTTAAATACGAAAGCGAAAGTCAGCGTTATTATTACGGCGAAAGCCGCCCCCATCCAAGGTTTGCCGAGGGCCGTTTTCATATAATAAGCCGGTCCGCCGCGGAAGTGCCCGCCCTGTTTTACTTTGTATACTTGCGCCAAAGTGCTTTCGACAAAGGCGGAAGCCGAACTTATAACGGCGATAAGCCACATCCAAAATATCGCGCCGGGTCCGCCCGTCGTAATGGCTATCGCCACGCCGGCTATATTGCCGGTGCCCACGCGCGAAGCCGTGCTTATTGAAAAAGCCTGGAATGAAGATATGTGTCCTTTGCCTTTTGAGCCTTCTCCCAAAGCCAGCAGTTTGAACATCCTGGAAGGGCGCATAAACTGCACAAAGCCGGTGGCCAGAGTAAAGTATATGCCGGCCGCCATGAGTGCCGCCATCAGGATATATCCCAAGAAGCGGTCGTTGATTAAAGATATTGCTTGATTTATAATATCCGCCATAATTTTTCCTTTGTTTTTTAAGATATTAAAAATTTATAAACAAATAGTATATATAATATTAAGTATATGCGCCACAAAAAACGGAGATTAAATCAATGTCTGCAGCCGGCGCATTAAAAATATTTGTCGATTTCGCAATGCTTGCGTGCTTTTTGTTTCTGTTCGCTTTGCCGGCGACGGGTGTTTTTACGCACGAGGTTTTAGGTTCTTTTCTGTTTGTTTTGTTTTTGCTCCACAACGCTTTAAATTACCGTTGGTGCAAAGCTTTGTTTAAAGGCGGTTACGGGGCCGAACGGATTTTGCGTACGTCGGTAAACGCCGCGCTTAAAAAACTTCCGCGTCTGGCGGGGTTTTGTCTGCGGGGCGCGTTTTTTTGTTTGGCTCTTTACGGCATAAAAGTGTTTTTTGCCGAGGAAATTTTTGCGAAACTGGCTTTTTATTATACCTTTTCCTTCAACGGAGCGGAACGCGGATTAACTTGGTTTTGTTTGACGTATTTCTCTCTGATTTGCTTCTATGTGTCTTTGGGATATGCCGCTTTGTTTTTGATGGGAAAAACAGCACGCAAAAAACTTAAGTAAGCGCCGTTTTACACATAAAAATCCCCCGGCGTCTGACCGGGGGATTTGCGTTTCTATTTCAATATTCTTTTGATAAATACGGCTTCCGCAATTGACATCGCCCCCGCAAAAAGCAGGAACACGCTTACGTAAGCGGTTATGAACAATGCTCCGAAAACCGGGTAATAAATAATAAGGCACGCTATCACGAAGCCGATTATCCCGGCCGCAAGCAAAATGCCCCAATTTTTAAAGCCCCTTTTCTTTAAAGAAAACGCGGCGGCCACCTTAGCCAAACTGATAAACATGGCCCAGAAACCTATAATGAAAGGCAAGGCCAATGCCGTCGGCGTGATATTAAGAAGCAAAAACAAGCCTATTATCACGTCCGCTATACCGGCAAACAGGACCCAGCCGCGCTCTTCGGCTGTGTTGCCGATGAAAGCGGCCAGCTGAGCAATGCCGGTTATCAATATGGATATACCAAGCAATACGGCCAAACTTTCCAAAGTTAAACCGGGATAAGCCAAAACCGCAATACCGGCGATGATAAATATTACGCCCGTAACGGTAAGCCAAATGCTTGATTTTGTACTTAGTAACATAATTGCTACCCCCTTATAAGACCTTCTCTAATTATAAGCTTTATGCCTATATATTCAAGGGTTTTATATTATGGCGCATTTTGTTTAAATGTTTTTGTATTTGAAATTAACAAAATAAAAAGCCCTAGTTCTAGGAGTTTGCGAGGAAGGAATACCGGGGAAACGCGCCGAAGGCGGATATATCCGACTGAGCAAACAACAAAGAAATAGGGCTTTTTAGTAAGAAAACTGGCGGAGAGGGAGGGATTCGAACCCACGGTACGGTTTCCCGCACACTTGTTTTCAAGACAAGCGCCTTAAACCACTCGGCCACCTCTCCAAAAATCTTATATTAATATAATTTTATCAATTATTTGATTATATTTCCATAAAATTATCCGTTTTATTTTGCCGATTGCCCGCCGCTTTGCACGGCCTATTGCGGTTTTGCCCGCCTCATAAACAATGCTATAATAATAATATGAAAGATAATGCCAAGATAGTATACAGATTCCAAAATAATCTTTATATAAATCTTACAAACAGATGCCCTAACGCCTGCGTCTTTTGTATAAAGACGAAGTTTTCCATGGTGTTTAACGGTTATAATCTTAACCTTGAGGGCAGGGAGCCTTCCGCCGAAGAAGTGCTTGAAGAGATTTGCAAACAAACCAAAGAGGGCCGCGTCGGCCAAATAGTGTTCTGCGGTTACGGCGAGCCTACTATGCGTCTTAATGTTTTGCTTAAGGTCGCCTCCGCTCTTAAAGCCAAAATGGCCGCCGGCGAATACCCCAAAACGCCGATAAGGCTTAATACTTTGGGCCTCGGCAATTTGGTGCACGGGCGCGATATAACAGGCGATTTGGCCAAGACGCTCGACAGCGTCAGCATAAGCATAAATTCCCCTAAAGAAGAAGAATGGCTTTCCATAGTGTGCCCTCTGCCGCAATATAAGGAGCGCGGCTACAAAAGCGTTTTGGAATTTATAAAACTTCTGGCTTCAAAAATGGAAGACGTAACCGTTACAATAGTAGACAAACAGGGCATTGACGCGGAAAAGACCAAAGAACTGGCTTTAAGCCTGGGCGCGAAATTCCGCCTTAGGGAGTTTATATCATGACGCAGCGTCCCTCCGCGCTTACGGTTTTGTTTTTCAGCTTTATGCTTTGCCTGGGCGTGGTGTTGTTGCTTAACGCTTTCTTTTCCTATTACGATTATTCTTCCGCTTTGCGCTTGGCCAAAAGCAAAAATTCCGAGGCCGAGGTAAAAAGCCGGGATCATAAAATAAGCGATATAGCTTTGCGCAAAGTGCGCTTTACGCTTAATATGCCCGAAGCGAAAGAAGTTTACGTCGTAGCCAATTTCAGTTTGTGGGAAGCCCACAAAATAAAACTGGAAAAGGGCGATAACGGCGTTTTCAGCAATTTGATAGTTTTGCCGCAAGGCGAATACAAATATTATTTTGAAGTTGACGGCAAGCCCGTTGCCGATCCTTCCAATACGGACAGCGTGGAATACAACGGCAAAACCGTCAATTTGAGAACGGTGATATGATGCCGGCTGATTTTACTTTTACTTCTGTCTCTCCTGAACAAACTTCCTCTTTGGCGGAAGCTTTGGCTTCTTTGCTTAAGGGGGGGGAGATACTGTTTTTCAAAGGGCCGATAGGCGCGGGCAAAACGGTTATGGTAAAGGCCGTAGCCAAATATTTCGGTTTTAAAAAGCAGCCGGCCAGCGCAAGCTTCAGCCTGATGAAGAAGTACAAAAACAAAAACATTACGCTTTACCACGCGGATTTGTTCCGTCTGGATTCCGGCGAAATGTTCAACCTCGGTTTTGAAGAAATGCTGGAAGACGAAACCGGCGTTTTGCTGATAGAATGGCCGGGCGCGGCGGAAAGTTTTTTCCCCAAGGACAGGCTGGAAATAGAAGTTATTTTAAAAAGCGGAAATGAGCGCGACATAAAATTCGGCGCGGGCGGCCGAGTAAGCCGCGCATTATTGGATAATTTATGCAAACTGACGGAAAAAAAGAAAATATAACTTTAGCTTTGGACAGCACCTCTTCTCCTCTTTATATGGTATTGGACTGCGGCGGCGAAGTTTACCGCGCGCGCAAGGCCGGCATAAAGCAGGAGGAACTGCTCTTCCCGGCTTTAAACAAATTGTTCGCCAAAGCCGGCGTAAAACTTAAAGACGTTACGCGCTTTTTCTATGTAAAAGGCCCCGGCCGTTTTACTGGGATAAGAATAGGCATAACATTGGCTTCCGTTTTAAGCGAAATCAACGGGGTACAGTCCTCTTCCGCGGATTTGTTTGAAATTTTAAAGTATCAGGCCGAAAATTCCGCCGAATATAAAAAGTGGCAAAAAGCCAACCCTGGCGGCGTTTTATGCCTGATAATACACGCTTTCAGGGAAGAATATTTTTCCTTATTATGCACCGAAAACGCCGCCCCCCGCTGGTCTTCCTGGGAAGAGCTGGATGCGGAGCTTATAAACGGCGGCAGACCGCTTTTCGTATGCGGCTGGGACAGGGAAAGAACTTCCCTTAAGGAGAAACTCCCCGCAAATTGCGTTTACGCGTCTGCGCGTTTAAACAAAATCAACGCTTCTTCAATGTTGGAACTCTGTGATAAACTTACGGGGAAACAAACTTTGGAAGAAGTGCTTAAACCTCTTTACCTTAAGCCCGCCCGCTTTGAATTATGCGGCAAATAATTCGCTCCGCCTCGGCTGATGACGCGGAAGCTTTGGCTCTTTTGGCCCGCTCAAGCGATTTTTGCGCCCATTGGAGCCGGGCCGAGTTTGAAGCCGAAATCAAGAACGATTTTTCCAGAATATTTACAATAGTTAAAGATGATATCTTGGCGGGTTTTATAGCTTTCCGCTTTTGTCTGCAGGATGCGGAATTGACTAATTTTGCCGTTTCCCCGGCCTTTTACCGGTGCGGTTTAGGTTCTTCCCTGCTGGAATATGGCCTTAAAAAAGCGGCGGAAGAAAATGTGCTTTGCGTGACGCTGGAAGTCAACGAGCGCAACTCCCCGGCGGCCGCGCTTTACCGCAAATTTCTTTTTAAAACCGTAAATATAAGAAAAAAGTTTTATAATAATACTGATAACGCCCTTTTGATGTTAAGGAATTTATGAACGGAAAAAATTTATCTCTTTTAATTTGTTTGTTTATGTCCGCACAGCTTTTTTGCGCCGCGGCCGATTTGCCTGGGGAAATTAAGGCCGGCGTATCTGCGGATGATACCGCCTCTTCTCAGGAAGCCGCCCTTAAAGCTTACGGCGGGGGATTTTACTTAAAATTTATTGAAGCCGCTTATTATGAGAAGCAGGGTAAATACTCAGCCGCTTTTCCGATTTATGAGGAACTATATAAATCCGCTCCCGGCGATAAAGTTTTGCTTTCGTCTTTATCCGCGCTTTCTTTGGAACTGCAGGACGTACAAGCCATGAACAAATATATTCCGGCTTATTACGCGCTTGCCCCGCAGGAGGCCGACGCCATGGCCATGAAGGCCGGGCTTTTGTGGAGCCAAGGCGGCCTTAAAGACGCGGCCGAACTTTATAAATCCGCATTGGAAAAGAGCCCCGACAATTCCGAAATTATCATAAAGTACGTAACGCTTTTAAGCGCGCTTGACGGCGATGAAGCCATAAAATATCTGGAAGATCTTTCCGCCCGTTATCCGTCCATGGGCCCCGTTATAGCCGTAAACATAGCGGATCTGTATTTAAAACAGAACGACAAAGACTCCGCCGTAAAATATCTTAAAGATTATATTGCGCGCAATCCTTATGATTCCGAACCTTATACGGTGCTTGCCGGCATTTACGAGGCTTCCGGCCGCCCGGCGGAGGCTTTGCGGGTTTATATCTCAATGGATAAGGCGGGGCTGGCTTCGGCTGAAGTTTTAGTTAAAATAGGCGCATATTACACTTTGGACGGCAAAAAGAATGAAGCTTTAACGTATTTCCACCGCGCGAAAAATCTTGATAACGGACAGCCGGCGGCGGCCCAGTTTTTGGTTTTGGACGCCCAAAACCGCGGCGATTACGCTTCGGCCGTCAAATTCCTTAAAGAAAGTTCCGCCTATGAAGCGGAGCCGTCTTTCCATATAAGGGCCAGTTATTTCCTTTCCCGCGCGGGCAAGCCGGAAGAATCCGCCCAGCTTCTTAAAGAAGCTTACGAGAAATTCCCCGCCGACGCCGAAATAGTTTTTTACTATGCGCTTGCGCTTATGGATTTGGAGCAATGGAGCGAAGCGGAAGAAATACTTGCCTCTGCTTTAAATTCTGACATTAAAAGCGAGAGCATTCTTTTAAATTACGCCGTTACGCTTGAACGCCAAAAGAAATATAAAAAAATGGAGGCTCAGCTTAAAAAATTGCTTGAGCTGGACCCAAACAACGCCGAAGCTTTGAATTTTTACGGCTATTATCTGGTGGATAAAACCCGCCGCATTGAAGAAGGCGGCAAATATATAAAATCCGCCGTCGCGCTTAACCCGGAAGACGCCGCATTTGTGGATTCTTTGGCGTGGTACTATTATAAAAAGGGCGATTATGCGGAAGCCTACCGCATTTTAAGTTCAATTCCGGCGCAAAGCGTTAAAGCTTTAAACGACGCCGAAATTTGGCTTCATTTGGGGCAAACGGCTCAGCGCCTTGAACTTTGGAAAGAATCCGCCGATTACTATAAAGCCGTCCTTGAATTGGACCCTCAAAATAAGGCTGCGGCAAAAAATTTGAAAAAAGTTTCCAAAAAAATATAAGTTTAAAGTAAAATATACTTAAGCAAACGGGATTTTTGTTTTTTTATTGACGCAGCTTTAAGAGCTGTGCCGTTTTTTGTTTTATATAAATTGTATTAAGGATTATCTCATGTCAAAAACAGTTGGTATGCCAAGGCGTTTTATAAAAGTTTTTACGGTTTTAAGTTTGTTTTTATTTCCGGCCGCCGCGCTTTTCGCTCAGACGGCTACTGTAACTCAAAATTTTGTGGCTTATCCTATAAGCGGAACGCAGTCTGCGGGGGAAAGCTTCGCCGATTGTCAAATAAGTACGACTACCGCCGAAAGGACGGGCAACAACGTATCTTTTTATACCACGCCTATTGCCCCGGTAAGTTCTTCAGATCCGTGGGTAAACTCGGCTTTGATAGAATATTCCCAACAAAAAACCAATGCCGCCGGTACAAAACTGCGGACTTATCCTAACAACTGTTTGTCCCTTTGCGCGGACATTACCTGTTCAAACCCCGTCAGGCAGGTTGAGGGCTCCGACGGCGATAATAATACTAAGATATATCCCGTAAAAAGCGGTGATTTCCCTATACAAAGCATACTTTTTGAACTTTTTAAATACCAGCAGAATTCCAACCCTTATAACCCGGATTCCACTCCCCCTATAAGGACGATAGCTTTATATCCTACCGGCAATGACAATATTTGCTACGGCGTAGGCATAGTGGAAAATACGTCAGATCCTACAAAAGCGACTTCCTGCTGTGACAGCATTACTTGGAATAGTGGCTGCCAACCTACGACAACGTGTTCAAATTCCAATGAAACTTGTAATACGACATATTGCGACCGCAACTGTACTGCGGGCAATTATTACAGCAGAACTTCTTGTGTGAACGCCGGCGGCACTTGGACTTGCAGTAAAAAGGAAAACAATCCTTGTTCAAATTATTTGGTAAAGGGCGCTTGCGAAGAAAATTCAAATTGTCGTTGGAGTACTGCGGCGAATACGCCTAAGAAGAGCGAATGTGCGGCCACGGCCCGTAATTTTAACGGCATATCCGATTGTTATTCCGGCACCACCCGTTTGAAGTTTTGTGCGGCGTGGGATGGAACGTATGAGATAGACGGGGAATTTGGACAGAGCAACGGGGATTTTGGATATAGGACGACGATATCGAGCAATTGGCCTGGGGACGGGATAAGCACGCCGGAGATAGATTTATCGCACACGATAGTATATCCTGGGAAGGATCAGATACCAATACAGGTAGACGTAACGAACATTCATTCAGTAAGGAGCACGCCGACATTGGTAGGACAGAAGAAAGCAGTAACGGCGGAACCCTACAACATTAATTATAGGATAAGCAAGGACGCAACAGTAACGATCAACATAATAGATCCGACTAGCGGGGAAGTAGAGCGTGCGTTAGTGAACCAGCTGCCTAGGGAAGGAGAAGGATTCCAAGGAGGGGGAGTAGGTAGCAGTGAAGACACGATAACGACGATGAGCGAATCGTGGGACGGGCGGGATGACGCCGGGAGGTTATTACCGTTTGGGAACTATTTGGTAAGTTTACAGGCGTGGAGCGAAGACGAGTGGGACGGGACGAGTGCTTCGTATCCGAAGAGCGACGTATCGCGTACGGTGACGAGACAGATGTCATTGGATCCATTGAAGATAACGGATATAGAGGTAACGGGGTTAGCGAAGACGTCGACGGCGTATGCGATGGTAAATTACATATTGACGGAAGCGGCGACGGTACATTTTGAAGTATACACGCCGGGTACGACGTTTACGGACACGAATATAAAGAAGAACACGACGGCGAATGCGACGTGCGATAGCGGATATTGCAGTAATAACAGCTCAAACGGTCCGAAGATGACGGTGAACAGCGGTTATAAAGTATTTAGTTTGGTAGAGCAGAAAGCGGGCCGTACGAAAGTGAACAGCAAATGGGACGGGATGTGCTGGAGCGACGCGGCTACATGCGCGGCGGCGGTGCAGACAGTGTTGACAGGGAAATATGTAGCTTCAGCGGGGTCTGGGGAAACAGAAGATTATGCAGGGGCGGCGATGCCAGACGGAGACTATGTATATGTGATATGGGCTGAGATCCCGTACAGCGAGAGTACGAAGACGATAAACGGGTATGTATGGGACGGAGTAAAGACGGCGAGGATAGAGAACGGGATATTAGGTATAAACCGAGGTATGCCGGAGCTTACGGTAGGCAGCGTAGGGTACAGCACGATAGGGTCAAGCCCAGTGGCGCACGGATTGGATCCGTTCATATTTAGCTATGCATTATCAAGGGACGCGTATGTAACAGCGGAAGTATTGACGACGAGCTATGATGCTTCTGGGAACAAGACGGTAGGGCCGTATGTGGTTAAGACGTTATTGGATAATGAGATACAGACATCGGCGAGAGCAGGGAACAAGTTATCATGGGACGGGATAGACAATAACGGGAGATATGTAACGCAAGGGAGCTATTTATTTAGGGTAATAGCGCGGGACAGTTTATATCCTACGAAGGTGGTAACTAGCACGGTAGAGTTCCCGGTGGATTTATTTAGGGTAGTAGACGTAGGGAGCACGAGTTTACTAGAAGAAGCAACGAGCCAGGCGACGATAAGCTATGTATTAAGCAAGAGCATGGACGTAACGTTAAACATTTATGACAGGGACATAGTAATCCCGAACGATATAAGGGAAGAGAACTGGCCGCCGAGAGTATGTCAGAGCAACAGCGAGATAAGCGCGGAGGGGAAGGCGCAGTGTATATACAGGAAGGCTAGCGACGGGAGCGTAGTGGTAGATCCGACGATAGAGCCTATAAAGAGTTTTACTGGGGCAAGACAAGGGGAAAGCCGTGTAACTGAATATTGGGACGGGTATTATGAGACGACGGAAGACGGGAGCAACGTAAGCGGAGAGACGCAGGCGATGTACCCGGACGGGTTCTATCCGTACTATATATACGCGAAGGCGGACGTAGCGGGGAGCAAGTATTACACGAGTGCGACGTTAGGGGGAACAAGCGTATTGATACCGCAGGATCCGAAGGCTAATGAGGAGAGCGGATTTTTAAGCAAAGTAGACGCGAGCGATCATCCGACGGGATATATAACGATAGCGAGAGGGCCGGTATATTTTACGAAGATAGACATAAAGCCGAGCAGCCCGAAACTGGTATACAGTTCGGAGACGATACAGATCCCGGTGTATGAGATAAGCTTTATGGTAACGAGGACGGCGAGCGTACAGGTGCAGATAGTATCGTTGAGCGACGGAGCGTGCACGGGGACGAACGGGAGCGGGCGCGGAGCGATCTGCCGAGTTTTGACGAAGACGAACACGAGCTATTTGAGCACGGTATATGACGGAAATGTAGAGAACAAATTATACTGGGACGGGAAGGACGAGCAGGGGAAGTATGTAAAGAGCGACGCGTACCAGGTAAGATTTATAGCGGAGCCGTACCCGAAAGCGGAAGGAGTAAGCCAGACGATAGAGTCAAGGGTATTGAACGTAGACAACTTCCAGATATTTGACAGGTACACGACGGACGTAACGAGGGATAACGGAAGCGTAGGGACGTTTGCGTATCAGGTATCAGTGCCTATGAAAGTGGCGATACAGATCTTTAAGCCAGGGACGATGACGAGCGGAGCGGCTGACGGGACATTGATAGATCCGGCGGATCCGACGGGACCGGCGATAGGAGAGAACAGCATCGACAAGGTACTGGTAAAAGCGATAGTTGGAGTAAGCCCGCACTTAATCCCGATAGAAAGAGTATGGGACGGGACGGATTACAGGGGACAGATAGTACCGGATGGGATATATCCGTTCAGGTATGTAAGCGTACTGGACTCATACGATATGAACAGCGTAAACGGAGCGATAAGGATAGAGAGCGACCAGAGCGAAGTAACGAGCAAGGTAGCGGACTGGGACAAGTACGCGAACTTGGAAAACATCATGGTGGTAAACGGAGACAGCTGGTATGCGGACTTGGACTGGAAGAGCGACAAGGTGACGATGTTCTATCCGAACCCGATGAGGCAGAGCTACGGACAGTTTGAAATCACGAAGATGCCGGCGCCCGGAACGATAAGCATAAAGATATATAATATTGCGGGAGATTTGGTAAGAGACGGGGGATATGAGTGTATGAACGCGCGCGGAGTAACGAGCAGCTTGGAAGAGATAAACAACGCGGGCGGATTAGAGCCGGACTGGACGAGCAACGTAGGCGGAAGCGGAGAGATAATAGGAGGAGGAAACTTCGCGCTGAGATGCAAATGGGACAGGACGAACAACCACGGAAGGAAAGTGGCGAGAGGATTATATTATGCGATAATGGAGTTAAGCCCGACGAGGGGAAATGCGACGAAATCGCAGAAAGTAATAAAAATCCTTATCCCTTAATATCGGATACATAGATTTATTTCCAGAGTATCAAACATTTATTATTTGCGGTTGTGATATAAATCTATTGACAATGTTTGTTAAAAATTGCGAAAATGATTAATAGCAGATTTCCTGTTTAACATATATATGTTTAATAGCGTTTGCTTTATAATGTTTTGTATATTTAAATTGGTAACCGAAAATTATGAAAAATAAACAAAAAGAATATTCATTAATAAGAAGCTTTGCCGTTTTTGCAAAAGCCGGGTGTTTGGCTTTTGTATTGGCTGTTGCGGGGGTATTTGCCTCGGCTCAGACAGCGACCGTAACAGAAAACATAGTGGTTTATCAGCCTACTAGCACTTTATCGAGCGCATATTGTCAGATTAGCGATCCTAAAACGGCCATGGCTAACGCCGATATAAATCGTTCTTATGTAAAGACTGGGATAGCTCCTGTGAACTCTACGGATCCTTGGGTAAACTCGGCTTTGATAGAATATTCTCAAGCTGCTGTCGGCGGACGAAACGTAACCGGAACGATGGGGGGCTTATATAATTATCCGAACAGTTGTTTATCGCTTTGCGCGCATATAACCTGCAATAACCCGACAAGGCAGGTGGAAGGCAGCAGCGGGTCTAGCGACGTTACCAAAATATATCCCGTAAAAAGCGGTGATTTTCCTATACAAAGCGTACTTTTTGAAATTTTCAAATACCAGCAGAACGCAAACCCTTATAACCCGGATTCAACGCCGCCGATAAGGACGGTAGCTTTATATCCTACCGATAACAAAAATATTTGTTACGGTGTAGATGTTTATGGCGGGGATAGCGATCCTACTGCAGCCAAATCTTGCTGTGATAAATGTTATTCATCTTACTGCCCTACTAATGATACTGATTGTCCTAATATCGGTAGATTCGCCAATAAAGAAGCATGTCTGCAAGGGCGGACGGACTTATATTTTTGTGCGGCGTGGGATGGAACGTATGAGATAGACGGGGAATTTGGACAGAGCA
>NZ_CALGEO010000052.1:0-2298 GCF_937881865.1 Candidatus Proelusimicrobium excrementi | reverse complement strand
ATATCGCCGTATAATTTTTTTAGTATAAAAGTGAAACTTCGTCTTATATATAAGGGAGGATAAATGCCTGTCAACAACGGTAATAAAAGTCTTTCCCAGATTATGTATATGTGTCTGGGGTTTTTCGGCATACAATTCGGCTGGGCTTTGCAAATGAGCAATATGAGCACCATTTACGCAAGGCTCGGCGCAAAAGAGGATCAAATTCCTCTTTTATGGCTGGCCGCGCCCGTAACCGGCCTTTTGGTTCAGCCTTTGGTGGGTTATTTCAGCGACAGAACCTGGTGCCGCCTAGGCAGAAGACGCCCATACTTTTTGGGCGGGGCCATATTTTCGGCTTTGGCCCTCGTTTTAATGCCTCAGGCTTCGGCGATATGGATGGCCGTAATAGCTTTATGGGTGCTGGATACTTCCGTCAACGTCAGTATGGAGCCTTTCCGCGCATTTGTCGGCGATATCCTGCCGGAAAATCAGCGTAAAACCGGCTACGCCATGCAAAGCGTTATGATAGGCGCGGGTGCGGTAATAGCTTCTTACCTGCCTTTTATTCTTGCCAGCTTGGGCGTAAGCACCGAGGCCCCCGCCGGCACCATTCCGCCAAGCGTAAGATATTCTTTTTATATAGGGGCGATTGTACTTTTGGCGGCAATTTTGGCTACAATTAAAACGACGCCGGAATATCCTCCCGCCGATATGGAAGCCTTTAAAGCCATGAAAAAGCAGGCTTTTAATCCTTTAAAAGCTCTTAAAGAAATGGGTTCCGCCTTCATTACCATGCCCTCTACAATGCGCCGCCTGGCGGTGGTGCAGTTCTTCACTTGGGCGGCTTTTATGATTATGTGGGTATATTTCAGCGTCGGTATAGCTTCAGCCGTGTTTAACGCCGTGCCCGGTACGCCGGAATATGAAGCGGCTTCAAACTGGGCCGGGACATGCTTCAGCGTATATAACGGAGTGGCTTTCTTTACGGCGTTTCTGCTGATTTGGCTTACCACAAAGTATTCCGCAAAATATATACATATAGTATGCCTGTTGATAGGCGCGCTGGGGCTGGGCTCTTTGGGGCTGACGCTTTTCGGCGTAACGTTTAACAAGTATATGCTTTTCGGCCCGATGGTTTGCGTCGGCGTCGCCTGGAGCAGTATTTTGGCTATGCCTTATGCGCTTTTGTCCAATTCCATACCGGCCGAAAAAATGGGCTTTTATATGGGCGTGTTTAACTTCTTTATCGTTATACCGCAAATATGCGTAAACTTGTTCTTCGGCCCGATTATGAAGCACCTTTTGGGCGGCAGTGCGATAGCCGCGGTGGGTGTAGGCGGCATTTCCATGCTGATTGCCGCGCTGTTCATGTTCCGCGTGGAAGACAAAACCGTCAAAGCCGATTAAGCCGGTTTTATTTTTAGGTAAAAAGCCCTATATCCGTATAGGGCTTTTTGCTCTTTTACCAAGTTCGTTTTATTGTTAAAATATAGGTATGAATATAATTTACGCCATACTAAAACGCACTTCCATTTCTTTCCTCTTCTGCGTATGTTTATTGCCATTGGGCGCGGCGGCTCCTTTTGCCCCTTTAAACAACATAGGGCCGGAAAACAGCCTTTATTCGGCTTCAATTAAAAACGGAGCTATTGCCTGCGCTTTATATTGCGAAGACGGCTTGGACTGTTCCGAGCCTAAAGCGGAAGCTTATTTTTCCAGACTGAGCGGCGCATTTACAAGCTGGTTTTCCGGCGTATGGAATATTATCCCGGAAGAGCGCAAAAGCGAATTCTTCGATTTAAAACCTTATTTGGTTTCTCCGAAAATAACTAAGGCCGGCAATACTGAGGATTTACTATCCAAAACCGGCGAAAACATGTCTTCAATAAGCGAAATGCTGGGAAAGAGCATTCTGGCTTCTTCCGCGTTTGATAAAGATTTAAAGGCCGATTTGGCCGTTACAATAGTTAAAACGGAAACTTTGAAAGAGATTTGCGGTTCCAACGCTTTGGCTTGTTACGACGCCGGATTTATATATATGCCGGAAGATTTTAAAGACAAAACTATTATTCACGAATTGGGGCACGCTTTCGGCTTGGCGGATCAGTATCCGGCAGGGCTTCATAACGCAAATTCGGAATTATGTACGTCTTCCATAAAAGAAGATTCCCTTATGGCCGCCGGCGCGCCGGACGTAACCTGCGACGAAGCTGATGGAGTAATTTTTCTTTTTGACTGCATTTTAATGCCGCGCAACCCCAACAAAAGGCATAACGGGTGGAAGAGCATTTGCGACAGAGATTTAACCATAAAACA
>NZ_CALGEO010000051.1:0-1765 GCF_937881865.1 Candidatus Proelusimicrobium excrementi | reverse complement strand
GCGCCGGCGTCGTTACCAAAATTATCGAGTAATTATAATACGCTCATTTGCTAAAAGGGCCGGTTTTGCCGGCCCTTTTCTTTTGTTATTAATAAGAGTAAGATGTATCTTATTAAAAAGAAAACAATAAAATGCTGGTGAAATTATTTCTTTCCGTATGTATGCTTGTTTCGCCGGTTTTTCTTTTTGCCGGTTCGGGGAAGTTCGCGGAAAATTATAATATTAAAATCAAGAAAAGCGATAAAAAGGATAATTCAAAGAAGTACGGGGAAGCCCTGATAAAAGCCGTAAAAAATAATGATTTTGAAACTGTAAAAAAGTTTGTCTGCTCCGGCTTTGTTTTGGATATTATACCGTTTAATAAATAGGGTACGCTTGTTTGCGGATATAAAGAAAGAATAACGTTATCTCACTTTGATATAATATTAATTATGAAAAAATTATTTGCCTTAACTTCAGTTTTACTCTGCGCCGCTTTTTTGGCGGCTTGCTGCGGAGGGAATAAACAAACTTCCGCCGTTAATTCCAAGCCCGAAACTCTTGCCCGGGCTTTGGAGAAAGCGGATAAAAAATGCCGTACCGACGCCGACTGCGTTGCTGTAAATAAAGGCTGCTGTATGTGCGCCGGCTATGAGGCAGTAAACGCCAAATCCGCTGAAAAAATCAAAAATATTTGGCAGAAAGAATGCGCTCTCGCGGCGTGTACCATGCAGATGTGCTATGTCGAAATTACGCCCTCCTGCAAAGATAATGTTTGCGTAGGCGAACCTAAGCCGTACGAAGCTTATTTCTCAAAATAATTCAATAACACCCGGTTTGAAAGCCGGGTGTTTGATTTTGTACGCTTCTTAATCCTTAAAACTCTACTTTTCCCAAAAAACTTTGTTTTTAGCTGCTCAGGATATTGCGGCTATTTTCCCGTTCGGTAAAAACTGAGGCGGAGCAGACTGCTAAAATGATATAATTTATATATAGTTTGAAACCGGTTTTTACTAATGCTTTTCTATTGTTAAAATCAGTTGCAAACGAAACCCGAATATTGGTATAATATTACGGTAAAGTGTATAGCAGGTAGAAGAGAATACCTTCTTTACTATGGCAGTTGACCGTTAACACAACAGCCATGGAGGTGTTCTTTCTACGCTTTATTATCTAATAAAAAGCAGTTTTCAAAAATATATGGGGAGGAGGTTTCCCCGACGAGAGATACTAAAGCCAAGCGATATATTTTAGAAATAAAAATTTCAGAGTAAAAATTATCTTAGGAAAATAAAATGGCAGAAAAAACAGAAAAGAAAACAGCAAAGTTAAGCGGTCAGGAAAGAATCCGCATTAAACTTCGCTCTTACGATTACAGAATGCTGGACAACTCCGTTGCCAGAATAGTAGATACTGCTAGAAAGACCGGCGCCATCGTGGCCGGCCCTGTTCTTTTACCTGTAAAAGTCAGAAAGTATACGGTTCTTCGCTCCCCTCATACGGACAAGAAATCCAGAGAACAGTTTGAAATGCGTATCCACAAAAGATTAATCGACTTAAAGAGCCCCACACCCAAAACCGTAGACGAATTGATGAAACTTGATTTACCCGCCGGTGTTGATGTGGCAATTAAAAGCAATTAAGCTTTGGATTTGACGGCGCCTTTCTTACTCGTAAGCAAGGCGGGTGCAGAAAACATAAGAACTCTGCATCAGTAAAAACAAAAGTGACGCAGTAAACGCCTTAAAAGCGCTTATGATGCGGCTTAAAAAGGAAAAATAATGTC
>NZ_CALGEO010000050.1:0-8036 GCF_937881865.1 Candidatus Proelusimicrobium excrementi | reverse complement strand
GACGTTAAAAAGGTGTTTTCCCTGTCGGGCAAAGCCCGACCTACATTAATCAGCAAAAAAGTTATGGAACTATTTTGCGACCGGATATGTATAGATATAGAAATGTAAAGAAGAAAGTTTTTTTAAAGAAGAGCAAATAATTAGAAAATTAGGGACAAATCAACAAGACTGAAAGAGTAAAAGATTTTCAGCGTGAGATAGCGCAAGCGGCGTAATTTTTCAGATTTGAGGGAAATTTAAGTTTTATTCTAAGCGCGGTGTACTAAGTGTGATGTCAACGAAGTTGCCGCAGTACCCAAGCGAAGAAAAAACTTAAATTTACCCAAATATGGAAAATTGCTAGCTACCAGTACGCAACTTTACATGAGGAAACATTTGCCTAAATATTAAAGCTTGCCAGCCGCGAAGACTTAACATAGACCGAGTAAAAGCCATGCGAGTATTTTAGAAGCGTGGTTTGTTGATTTTGGAGCAGATTTTAATTTTCTTCTAAGCGCAGAATACCTAGAACGATGGCGGCAAAGCCGCCGCGGTATTTAAGCGAAGAAAAAATTTAAAGTTGCCCAAAAGCGACAAAGTGCTAACCGTGAGTACGAGATATCACGCGAGTAAAGCTGTGAGAGAATTTAACCGGCGTGGGCTTTAATATTTAGAGTAAGTTTTAATTTTCTTTCGCGCGCGGTGTACTAAGTATGATGCGCCCAAAGGGCGCGCAGTACCCAAGCAAGGAAAAAATTAAAAATTACCTAAATATTAAAGTCTGCTAGCCTAAACAACACAACTTAACACGAGTAAAAAAACAAATCCGGCCGCGCCGCTTGCCCTAGGGCCTAAAACAATCCGCGCACCTAGCTTCATAATCTTCCGCGCCGCCCACATAAATCCTTGACTTAACATCCACAAGCCTTTGCGTTCTGGTTGCGGGTTTGCCGCACCGCGTGCAACGGGCGGAAAGCTTGGTTACATTATCGGCCACGGCCAAAAGACGGGCGGTGCTTTCAAACGGAACGGCCTGATAATCCAAATCCAAACCGCAGCATATAACCCGCTTGCCGAGGCCGGCTATTTTCAAAGCGACGGAGGAAATATCTTTGCCGAAAAAGTTTACTTCGTCCAAAGCGATTACGTCGGTGTCTTTTTTCAGTAAAGACAAAATCTCTTCGGCTTTGTTTACGTGGACGGCTTCTATCGTTTTCAAATCGTGGGTGGCTATCGCCCTTACGGCGTAGCGTTTATCCTTACTGGAATTAAAAACCTGAACTTTCTGCCCGGCGTGCTGGCAAACTTCTATACGCCTGATAAGCTCCGTGGTTTTGCCGGAGAACATACACCCGCAAACCACTTCTATACTGCCAAAACCTCTCTTCTTTTCCGCTGACATTTCAGCCTCCTTAAAAATTATCGCGAACCATATTGTCATCACGCCACGGACGCCAATACTCGTCGGCTTGGGTCAAGGCTTTGTTCTTCTTGCCCGCGCCGCAAAGTATGTTTATCCTGAACGAAAAGGAAAGGTTTTGGTTCCTGTCCCTAACGCCTACCATAACGCTTATATCATGGAAATCTTTATAAATTTTTATATGTTTTGAATATGCGTACAAGCTGGAATCGCTGACGCTGACGTCAATGCCCATGTCCGCGCGCCAAGTAAAATTTTTGGGGGCTATCAAGAATTTTGTCGTAAAAAGGAACTTGTCCCTGTCGGTGCTGTAATTTGTCATACCGAAATTGGCGTAACTGTCCCCTATGCTTTTAAAGGTGCTGTCCAAAACAAAAGCCTGATTGCCGTTGTGCACGTCGTAAATATTCTGCAAAAAGAAATTCGCCCCCGTATAAGGCGAAAAATATCCCGCCTCGGCCGTTATAGGTTCTATGCGGTATTTTGCGTCCCAGCTTTCGCTTGAATCCCTTAAGTCATATCCGCCGGCAAGTTTGAAGTAAAAATTCTGCCCCAGCATATAATAGTTCTGCACGTAAACGAGGTTTTCCTCCTCGTCGGTGTCCTGATATTCTATATTGGTAAGCGAACCGCTGGCGGTGCGTTTGGTATAACGATAGCCTATATCCAAAAGGCCCGTTATCAAATTGGATCTTAAATTAAGTTCTCCGCCGTAACGCCCGACAAAAGTATCCTCGTCGTTATTAGTGGGATCCTTCAAAATTGCGTCCTGCTTATAGAAGACGCTCGGCGTAAGCGTAAAATTAGGATGAAGTTTAAAATCTTTTGAGCTGCGCCAGTTAGCGTTAATATACTGAACAAAATCATACTCTTCTATTTTTGCGTTGTTAAACCCGAGCGAAAAATTGTTTACTATTCCGCCAGTACCCTTTATTACGAAAGGATTGAAAATCCAATCTATTTTAGGGGCGTACTCTTCCGCGTTGGAGTAAGTTTTATCGTCGGCGTTTAATTGTTCGCGCATAGTATAGCCTATGCGGAAAGTTTCCCAGCCGCTCTGCCTTACCGCGGAAAGACGCGTCAGTTTGTCTGGGGAAACCACATAAGGATTGGAACGGAAAAAGTCGTCGTTAAAATCAGCGTCGGAAACATTTCTGGTTTCAAACTGGCTGAAGTAAATTGCGCCGCTGCCTTTGTTAAGGCTGTCGGAAGTATCGGCTACTTCCCACCAATAACCGCCGTCAATGCCCCAGCGTTGGTCGTCCTGCACTTTATCGTGTATGGTATAAGCCTGCAAAGATCCGCGGAAACGCTGAGGATCTTCATAAGCTACTTCGGCCCCGTAACCGAAACCCGAACGCGTATAATAATCCAAATTGGCTTTTGCCGCGAAATTGTTTTTTGAATATACCGTGGAAGTAAGAAAGCCGAAGCCGGTATTATCGCTTTGATCAAAATCAACGTATGTGGTAAACAGTCTGTCCGTATTTAAAGAACGGTAAACGAAAGGCAAATAAAACACAGGCACTTTGCCTATTTTTACTACCGCGTTGGTGGCCCAAATTCTGTCGCCGGGAATAAGATCCGCCTTGCCGACGTAAAGGGTATAATGCGGCTTTTCAAAATCGCAGCAGGTTATATTGGCCTTCCTTAAAATATATTCACCGTCTTCGGCTTCAAGGCTTTTGGTGGAAAGCACGCGTATGGGCGAATAGTCGGCTTTTATATCTTCCATAATGACGGCTTTGGAAGCCAAATCAAACTTAATCCCGTTGGAAGTAAAAACGCCTTTTTCGTCCTCTATAACGGTAGTTCCTTTGGAAACCAAAATCTGTTCTTTTACGTATACTTGTATATCGTCGCCTTTAATTACGCGCGTGGTTTGGCCGTCTTCTATATAAATTTCGGCGTTGCCTTTTATGGCCACGACGGAATTGTTTTTATCGTAAACGGTTTCGTCGGCGGTGTAATAGATGAACTCCCCCTTGGTGGGTGCGGGAAGTTCAAAATCTTCCGCCGCCAAATTGGCTCCGGCGAGCAAGGCGCAAAAAAGTAAAGTAAAGAATTTATTTTTCATTTGCTTTGTGCAGCGCGTACAGGGCGGCGCCTACGCCGCCGATATTGCCCTCTTTGGATAAAAGAATTTTAACGTTTTTAAAAGGCGTTTTGACGGCCTGTTTTTCAAACACTTCTCTGACCGACGGCAGGAAATACTTTGCCCCGCGCGAAACTCCTCCGGCCAAAACAATGGCGTCGGGGTTAAGCAAAAGCACCATATCGGCCAAACCGCGGCCCAAATAGGAGCCTATTTCCTTCCATAAATTTAAGGCCACTTCGTCTTCCTGCGCGGCCGCCTGGGAAAGCAAACTTACGGAAAATTCTTCCGTATTAATTAAATTCGCCAAAATTGATTTGGGATATTTCGCGCTGGCGGCCTGGGCCATACGCAAAATGCCTTTTGTACCGGCGTAGGATTCCAAGCATCCGCGCTGACCGCACCCGCAAAGCGGAGCGTCCGGCGCGAAATCTATCTTCATGTGGCCGAGTTCCCCGGCGGAACCGTCCGCGCCTTGGTAAAGAGCGCCGTTTATGATTATTCCGCCGCCTATGCCGGTGCCCAAG
Organism: Candidatus Proelusimicrobium excrementi; assembly: GCF_937881865.1. Taxonomy (NCBI): domain Bacteria; kingdom Pseudomonadati; phylum Elusimicrobiota; class Elusimicrobia; order Elusimicrobiales; family Elusimicrobiaceae; genus Candidatus Proelusimicrobium; species Candidatus Proelusimicrobium excrementi. The sequence goes on along the minus strand of NZ_CALGEO010000050.1, from coordinate 4,015 downwards.
GTTACGATAATCATATTTTTGTACTTGCCCTTAAACTCCCGGTCGAATACGCCCCATGCGGCCATGTTCGCGTCGTTGGAAACATAACATTCGCAGCCGGTGTTTTCCTTCATCACCTGCGCCACTTTAAGATTATGCCAAGGGATATTCGGAGCCCAGCGCAAAACGCCTTTATTGGGATCGGTGTCGCCGGCTATGCCCACGCCTATTACTACGGATTTATCCTTAAATTCGCCGCGCCACTCGTTGACTATTCTTGAAAGCTGAGCCAAAAAGGCGTTCCCGCCCAGCGTAGTGTAGGTGGGGATTTTATCCGTTTTAAGAATTCTCTTTTTATCGTTAACGGCAAAGAATTTTACAAAAGTACCGCCGATGTCTATACCTATTGAAATCATTTTTTTACCTCGCTTTCAGGATGTGCCGCGTTATACACCTTCTTCAGTTTTTCCAAAGAAACATGCGTATAAACCTGCGTCGCGGCCAAACTTTTATGGCCCAGCATTTCCTGCAAACTTCTTAAATCACAACCGTTGTTTAAAAGATGCGTCGCAAAAGAATGCCTTAAACTGTGCGGCGTTACTTTGCGCGCGACATGGCTGCTTACCGCGCTTTTTTTTATTATCTGCGCCAACCCCTCCCCGCTTAAACGCCCGCCTTTGCTGCCTAGGAATAAAGCGTCCCAGGGATGAACGTCAGGGCGGGTGGACAGATAACTTTCCAAACATTCCAGCGCGATATCGGTTACCGGCACGAGTCTTTCCTTTGCTCCCTTGCCCAGCACCTTTACCCAGCCTTCATCAAAATTTACGTCGCCTACGTTAAGCGAAACCGTTTCGCTGCGCCTGAGCCCGCTGGAATAAAGAAGTTCCAAAATGGCTTTATTCCTGTAATGAAAGCGGCTGCTGATTTCCGCCTCCATCAGGCCGGAAGCTTCGCTTTCCGTCAAGAAAGCTGGCAGTTTCTTTTCCCGCCTGGGGGCGGAAAACAAAGTAAAAGGATTAACCTTTATAAGCCCGCGGTTTGCCAAAAAACGGGCGAAACTTCTAAGCGCGCTTATCTTACGAAGAACCGCCGCGCGGGATAGTTCTTTTTCGCTCTCGTAAGATAAATACTTCCTTATATTCCTTAAATTAAAATCTTTAACCGATATCCAACCCCTTAAGTTCATAAAAGCCGCGAAAGCTTCCAAATCGCTCTCATAAGCGCGCAAAGTATGCGCGGATAAATTGCGTCCTTTTAAACTTAAACCGAAGTTTTCTATTTGCTTAAGCATCTTTCTTTTCGTTCAGCTTCTTTATAGCGGCTTCTTCTTCCGGCGTAATATTGACTATATTTTTGCATTTCGGGTATCCGCTGCAGCCCAAAAACGCGCCTTTTGCGCTGTGCCTTAAAACAAGCGGCTTACCGCACTTTTCACATTTTCTGCCCGAATCCAAAGGCCCGCTGGAAGCCACCCTGTTGCCCTGAGCGTCAACCGAATAAGTGTTGCGGCATTTAGGATAAGCCGAACAAGCCATAAAGCGGCCTTTCCTGCCCGTTCTTATTACCATGGGCGAACCGCATTTTTCGCACTTTTCGGCGGTTTGTTCCGGCGCAGGGAAAGAAGAACCGCTTAAATTCTTTTTGCCTTGGCAGGTATCCGGGTAATTTACGCAAGTAAGATATTCCCCGTATTTACTGCGGCGGCGCACCATGGGCGAACCGCAAATCGGGCATTGTTCCCCTTCGGCCACGCTCGGCGCGGGCTTGCGCATATTTTTGGAAGCGTTGTCCAAATCGCGGGTAAATCCGCTGTAAAAACCGCTTATAACCTCCACCCACTTTTTATCGCCTTCGGCGATATCGTCCAAAGTTTCTTCAACTCCGGCGGTGTAGGAAAGATCCATAATGTCTTTAAAAAATTCCTTAAGCTGTTCCGTAACGGTTATGCCCAAATCCGTCGCTACAAGCTTATTGCCCTTGGCCTGCTTTTCTATATACTTCCTGTCCATAATGGTTTTTATGGTCGGAGCGTAAGTTGAAGGCCTGCCGATGCCGTGCTTTTCCAAAGTTTTGATGAGGCTGGCCTCGTTATAGTTCGGCGGAGGCGTGGTTTTGTGATCTTTGGTGTCTATGCCCAAAAGCTTCAAAGCGTCGCCCTGCTCCAAAGGCGGAAGCAAAGCCGATGAATCGTCTTTGGAATCGTCGTCATTACTTTCGCGCTCGTCGGCTTCTTCCTGATAGACGGAAAGATAACCTTTAAATTTAACGGTTCTGCCGTTGGCGCGCAGCATACATTTTTCTTTTCCGCCGGCGGAAATATCCACGGCCACCGTATTGAATACGGCCTCGGCCATTTGAGAAGCGACGAAACGCAACCAAATGAGCTCGTAAAGTTTATACTGATCGGCGGTAAGATAATTTTTAAGGCTCTGCGGCGTTCTGTAAACATCGGTCGGGTGGATAGACTCGTGCGCTTCCTGCGCGCCTTTCACCTTGCTTTTAAACACCGGTGCGGTTTTAGGCGCGTATTCCGGGCCGTACTTCTCTTTGATAAATTTGGAAGTCTGCGCCTGAAGCTGTTTTGAAACGTTGAAAGAGTCCGTCCTCATATAAGTTATCAAACCGACCGTCTGCCCGCCGATTTCAATACCTTCATACAGGCTTTGCGCCACCTGCATGGTTTTCTGCGAGCCGAAGCCTATTTTATTGTAAGCGTCCTGTTGCATGGAGCTGGTTATAAAAGGAGGACGGGCTTTCTGTTTGACTTCTTTCTTTTCCACCTTTTCAACGACAATCGGCCCCTGCCTTAAAACGGCGTTGACGGGAGCTAAAGATTCATTGGTGTTAAATACGGTGGATTTTACTTTATAATCTTCCGCAAAAAGTTTATAGGTTACGGTTTTCTCGACGTTTTTGCCTTCCCATTTAAGCACGCGGGCGGAAAAAGACGGTTTTTGATTTTCTTTTTCCAAAGAGGCTTTTATCGTCCAGTAAACCTGTTCTTTAAAATCAGCTATTTCCTTGGCGCGTTCGGTTAAAAGACGCACCGCCACGGACTGTACGCGCCCCGCGCTTAGCCCGCTGGTTATTTTACGCCACAAAAGAGGGGAAAGTTTATAGCCCACCAATCTGTCCAAAACGCGGCGCGCCTGCTGGGCGTCAACAAGATTATGGTCTATGCCGCGGGCGTGTTCAAAAGATTCTTTTACCGCGGTGGGGGTAATCTCGTGGAAGTAAATGCGGCGGGTGTTTTCCGGCTTTAAATGCAGAAGTTCCTGCAAATGCCAGGCTATAGCTTCTCCTTCGCGGTCAGGGTCGGTGGCGAGGTATACGGTAGAAGCGTTTTTGACTGCTTCTTTAAGCTCGCTTATAACACGCGGTTTGCCGCTTATCACGTAAGTGGGTTTGAAATTGTTTTTCTCGTCTACGCCGATTTCCTTTGAAGGCAAATCGCGAACATGACCGAAAGAACTCCTGACGATATAAGAAGAACCCAATATCTTACTTATCGTTTTCTGTTTCGTGGGGGATTCCACTATAATCAATTCCTTGCCTTTCGGCTTTGCGCCGGCCGCTTTATTTTGATTGGTTGCCATTTTATAAGTCCTCTGAATATATATAAAATCTTAAAATTTTCTTCTGCTGTATTTACCGTCGGCGCAGCTGATAACGCCGCTTACTTCCAGCGAAAACAAAACGCCGGAAAGTTCGCTTATCGGCATATTTAAAGCCAAAGCCAAATCGTCCGTGCTGACGGAACCGGAGCCTATTGCTTCAACTACGGAGAGTTCCGGCCCGGAAAGTTCCTCCAGCGGGGGCTTTTCTTCATTATAAAGTTTTTTAGTGTTAAGGCCAAGTTTTAAGTTTAAAGGCAGGCAGTCTATTATGTCTGCCGCGCTTAAAACCATACCCGCGCCTTCCTTGATAAGTTTATTTGTGCCGGCGCTTTGCGGGGAATCTATCGGGCCGGGAACGGCCAAAACGTCTATGCCTTGCTCCAAAGCCATTTTAGCCGTGATAAGCGCGCCTGATT
>NZ_CALGEO010000049.1:0-25893 GCF_937881865.1 Candidatus Proelusimicrobium excrementi | reverse complement strand
CTCCGCTTCCGTGTGCACCTGCGCCGTGCCCGCTAAAAATCCCTGCGAAGTGCAAGTGGCCATAAGCGGCATAGCGGCCGGTACGCCCGGCAGCTGGCAAAAGGTTTTCCGCGATGGCAACCTTGACGAAATTTTGCAGGGCAAAAATTTTATTGAAAATATTTCAGTAAGCGAGCAGGAAAGACAAATCAGCAAAAACATTGAATACGTGGTAAAATCCCGCGTAGGAAACCACAGAGTCGAAAAGCTGACCGACGTTTCCCAATCCGTTAAATTGGCGGCCAAAAAAGGCGAATTTGATTTGGAAAAGGAATTCGGCGTGCCGGCGAAATGGGTAAAATCCATGGACCCGAGCTTTACCTTGGCCATAGCCGCAGGCATTTTGGCTTTGAAAGATGCCGGTATACCTTTGGTACTTTATTATAAACCCACCACCGCCGGGACTTATTTGCCGGACAGATGGGGCCTGCCGCAGAGCATGATAGACGACACCGGCGTAATTTTCACGTCCGCTTTCCCTACTGTCAACAGCTGGGCTTTTGAAGTTTCCACGAAAGTTGCCGACGCTTTAATCGGCAAAACCAAAAAAGAAGTCCGCGCTTTCTACGAGCAGATTATAAACAGCATAAGCGATGAATCCCTCAAAGCCCAGATTAAAGCTTGGTTTGAGGAAAAATTCGCCGAATACGAACATCATAACGCCAGGGTTTTCTCCCAGGATTTCCTGCTTAAAGCTATTCCTATAGCCCACAGCCAGTTCTGCCAATGGATAAGGGCGCGCGGACCTGCGACGCACTTAAGCGGCGCATGCGCTTCAACCGCGCAGGCTATCAGCGTAGCCGAAGACTGGATTAAACTCGGCAGAGCGAAGAGGGTAATCATTATTGCCGCCGACGACGTAACCAACAATGTAATTCAAGAATGGATTTTGGCCGGCTTTTTGGCTTCCGGCGCAGTCAGCCGCGAGGCCGACGTAACCAAAGCCGCTCTGCCTTTTGACAGAAGAAGAAACGGCATGATAGTCGGCATGGGCGCGGCCGGTTTGGTAGTGGAAGCCGAAGAAGAAATCCGCAAACGCGGTATGACTCCTTTAACCAGGCTTTTGGCTACGGAAATTACCAACAGCGCTTTCCACCCGACGAGAATTGACGTCAACCACGTCGCCGAGGTTATGGACAGAATGATGAGCAAAGCCGAAAAGAAATACGGGCTTAGCCGCTCCGATATGTCCAAAGAGATGGTGTTTATCTCTCACGAAACTTATACCCCGGCCAGAGGCGGCAGCGCCAGCGCGGAAGTCTTCGCTTTGAAGAATACGTTTAAAGGCGACGTCGAAAACGTAATCGTCAGCAACACCAAAGGCTTTACGGGCCACTCCATGGGCGCGGGCCTTGAAGACGTTATCGCCGTACATTCTTTAAACACCGGCAATGTTCCGCCTATCGCAAACTATAAAGAACCCGATCCGGAACTTGCGGGCATTAACCTCAGCAAAGGCGGCCATTATAACTTTAAATACGCTTTAAGGCTTGCCGCCGGTTTCGGTTCCCAGCTTTCTATGACTTTGCAGGAAAAAACTTGGAGCGAAGGAACCCCCAGAATTATCGACCAGGCAAAATATATGAATTGGCTTAAAGAAGCTTCCAATCAGGAAGCCCCTGTTCTTGAAGTCGTAAACAATACTTTAAGGATTAAAGATAATTATCAGGCCGGCAAAAAGCCCGCTTTGGTAATGGAAGCCTCTCAGGCTTTTGTAGATAAAGCTGCTACCGGGCATTTGCATACTCAGGCCGAACAGGCCCCTGCCGCTCAGCCGGTTGCTGCGCCCGTTGCGGCCCAGCCCGCCGTTGCTCCGGCTCCGGCCAAGAAACTTGACGAAGCTACTGTAACTGAAGAAATCGTTAATTTGATTTCCGAAAAGACCGGCTACCCCAAAGATATGTTGGAACTTGATTTGGATATGGAAGCCGATCTCGGTATCGACACGGTAAAACAAGCGGAACTTTTCGCGGCAATGAGGGAAATGTATAATTTGCCTCAGGCCGAAGGCATACAGCTTAAAGATTATCCTACGATAAGGCATTGCATTAACTATGCGTTGAGCGCGTCCAATAACGCCGGCAATACGGCAACGGCTCCTGCTCCGATACAAACGGTACAGGCCTCCGCGCCTGTAACGCCTGCTGTAACCCCGGTAACGGTTCAGCCGGCTCCGGCTCCCGCGGCTCAGCCTGTTGCATCCGCCCAGCCTGCGCCCGTTTCCGCTCCGGCCAAGAAGCTTGACGAAGCTACTGTAACTGAAGAAATCGTTAATTTGATTTCCGAAAAGACCGGCTACCCCAAAGATATGTTGGAACTTGATTTGGATATGGAAGCCGATCTCGGTATCGACACGGTAAAACAAGCGGAACTTTTCGCGGCAATGAGGGAAATGTATAATTTGCCTCAGGCCGAAGGCATACAGCTTAAAGATTATCCTACGATAAGGCATTGCATTAACTATGCTTTAAACGCTTCCAAGGCTCCTGCGGCTCAGCCGGCCGTTGAAGCGGCCCCGGCCGCCCAGCAGACTGCTCCCGTCGAGCAGAACGCCCCCGCGGCTCAGCCTGCGGCGGAAGCCGCTCCTGCCCCGGTTCCTGCGGTAACGGAACCCAAACAATATGAAGGCGAAGATTCCCACAATAAGAAACTCCGCTTCATCCCGACTTTGGTTGACGCTCCTTTGACTTCCGAAGCCAACCGCAGATTATCCGCCGACAGAACGGTGTTGATATTCTCCGACAGCGCGGCTTTAACCAGGGCTTATGTTGACGTTTTTAAAGCTTTGGGCGTAAAGACTCATATCTTTACCACGCTTAAAACGCGCAGCAAAAATACTACTATCGTAAATTGGGACAGCCTTGAAGAAACCACCGCCGCGCTTGAGCAATACGCCAAGGAAAATCCGGGTGCGGTGCAGGGTATAGTTTACCTCTTGCCTTGCTCCATTAAGAAGTTTGACAAGAAAATCAATCCGCATGCCGATTTGACCAAATTCTTAATGCCTTTGTTTATGGCTTGCAAGGTGTTTGTAAAGGATATGTCCAAACGCGATGACGCGGACACCTTCCTTTCCGTGGTGTTTAAAGTTGACGGCGCATTCGCTTACAAAACCAAAGAGGCTATCAGCCCTACAATCGGTTCAGTCTGCGGCGCGGCCAACTGCTTAAGGAAAGACTTCTACCAAATCGGCGGCGTATTCTCCAAGATTATGGATTTTGAAGCTTCCGCCGAGCCCGAATACATGGCCGTAAAGACAATTCACGAATTGTTTAAAGGCGATGACAGGGGCATGGTAAGCTACTATCAAGGCAACAGAAGCACTTTGTTCTCCGTACCGAGGAAGTTAAATATGTCCAGAAAACATATGGACTTAACCGGCAAAACGGTTGCATTTACCGGCGCGGGCCGCGGCTTGGGCGCGATACTTTCCCAGAAACTCGCCTCCCAGTATAAAGCCAGAGTGCTGATACTTGATATCATTGAACTTACGGACAAAACGCCTTATTGGGCCACTTTGAACGAAGCCGAACTTAAAGAGCTTAAACAAAAAATGTGGCTTGATATGAAAGCTGACACCAGCGTGCGCGCCACGCCCGTCATGCTTGAAAGGGCTTTTGGCAAGGTAAAAGATTCCATTACTCTTTACAAGAACATGCAGAAGATTAAAGCTTTGGGCGGCGACGTCGACTATTATCAATGCGACGTTACCAACGGCAGCATGATGAAAGACGTCGTAACCAGAATCAAAGCCAAATACGGCAAAGTCGACGGGTTGATACACTTCGCCGGTTTTGAAAAATCTAAACTGTTCACGGATAAAACCACCGATGAATATTACAGAACTTTCGATATTAAAGCCACCAGCGCGGCCGCTTTCGTAGCGTTGAACTTCGTAAAAGATACGGGCTTCTACGCTTTCGCCTCTTCAATCGCCGGCAAATACGGCAATTTGGGCCAGAGCGACTACGCCAGCGCAAACGACTTCTTGGCAAAATTGTGCATCTCCCTGCATAACCAAGGCCAAAGGGCTGTCAGCATTGACATGAGCGCTTACGCCAACGTCGGCATGGGCGTCCGCCCGGGCGTGGTGGAGTTCTTAACTTCACACGGCGTTAAGTTCGTTGATCCTTACGACGGTATGCAGATATTCTTGAACGAAATCGTCTACGGACGCGTGCCTGAAATCGTACTTACCGACGACCTTGGCGCGCTCGACTTGGACGGCCAAGTCAGGATTAACGATCCTTTCATTCTTGAAGAAGAAACCGAGGAGGGGGGCAACACCCCCTCCGGCGGCAACGGCGGCGATAAAGGCGGCGCATCATCTTCAGCTCCCGCCGAACAACCCGCTCAGGAAAGCGTAAAACAGCCCGAAGCCGAAACCGAAAACTTTTTTTTAGGAGAAGTTAAAAACCTTTCCGCCGGCAAAGAAATCGCCGCGGAAAACACCTTTAACGCTGAATATCCTTTTCTTTTTGATCACGCCATTGAAGGCACCCCTTATGTCCCGGGCGTTATGGGTATAGAAACTTTTATGGAAACCGCTTCCATGCTTGAAGGCAAAACGCCTCAGGGTTTGGAAGACGTTCACTTTTACCTCCCTATCAAATTGCTTAGGCGCCGCCCTCAGAGCGTACGCATAAAAGGCGTAAACGAAGGCGGTAAAGTCAGCATGGAAATCGAATCCGATTTCATCAACAGCAAAGGCGTAAAAATGGGCAATACGCGCCGCCATTTTACGGCCAGAGTTTTGGAACATTTTGAAAGCAAATGGAACAACTACAAAAATAAATTTGATTTTGGGACTTCCGGCTTTGCCGTGACCAAAGAAGAAATTTATTCCAAGTTTTTCCACGGGCCTTCTTTCCAGGTTTTGGGCGGTATACTTAAAATAGACGAAAACGCCGTCCTCGGCGTTTACGAAAAACCTTCGCAGGTTCTTTTCCACGACGGTCCGAAACATCTTTTGGCTTATCCTATGCTTATTGAAGCCTGCTTCCAAACCTGCGGATACAGGGATTTGGCCGTTGAAAACCGCATGACCTTGCCCGATTCAATCGGCAAAATTTACATACACGGCAAAGGTGAAGCCCCCAATAAGCTTTATACTTTGGCCGTTTTCACAGGTAAGAACATAGAAGGCAAGAGTATTTACGACGGCTTTGTCTTTGATGAAAAAGGCAAGCTTTGGATAGAACTTTCGGACTATCAAATGATAGGCCAGTAATCTGCGGGCTCCGCCTTTTTAGGCGGAGCTTATTTTATCAGCGCGGAGATTTAAATGAGTTATAAACTTAAAATAGTGGATTTGGACAAGCTTCCCCCCGCGGAGGAATTTTTAAGCCCCAGGGAACTTAAAACTTATGAAGGTTTTAAAGTGGAAAAACGCCGCCGCGAATGGCTCGGCGGAAGATACGCTTTAAAGAATCTTGCCAGCGGGTTTTTTATTTTTGACATTCGTCAAATAGAAGTTCTCAACAGAACTTCCGGCCAGCCGGCCTTAGGCGTTCCGTGCGGTTGCAACCTGCCCGTATCGATAACGCACAGCGGCGATTTTGCCGCCGCGGCCATAGCCACTACGGGCATGGGCATAGGAGTTGATATGGAAGTTATAGAACCCAGAAGCCATGCTTGGATGAATCAAAGCTTCTGCCCGGAGGAAATATCCTCTTCCGCGCCGGTATTTTTAACGGAACTTTGGGCCAAAAAAGAAGCGGTGCTTAAGTTTATGGGCGTTGGCCTTTCATTGGACACCAAAGATATCAGATTTATAAACGGACATTTGCAATTCTACGGAAGAGCATTGGATTTATGGGCTAAATTAGGCAGCCCGAACGTACACGTGGACGTCAAAGATTTAGACGGGGGCTATAAATTGGCCGTTGCCAGTGAAGCTCCGCTTTTATAGAGAGGATTTTTATGGAAGAAGCAGTTAAGAAGGACGCCAAAGGCGCGGCGCAGAAAGAAGCCAAAGACATTAAGGAAAGCAGAGATGCCAAAGAAACTTCCGTGCCGGAAAATATAAAAACTTTCCGCGCGAATATGGAAAAGGCCCGCACCAGCCCGGCCGACAAAGTGGAAGCGCAGAAGAAGAAAGGCAAATTTACGGCGCGCGAAAGACTACAGTATCTTTTGGATGAGAACAGCTTTTTTGAAATCCGCACTTTGGCCAAATCAAGATGTACAGATTTCGGCATAGCGGAAAAGGATTTAAAAGGCGACGGCGTAATAACCGGTTTCGGCCGCATAAGCGGCCGGGAAGTCGCCATATTCGCGCAGGATTTTACCCAGCTCGGCGGATCTTTGGGTTTGGCCCACGCGCAGAAAATAGCTTATATAATGGATTTGGCGCTTGAAGCCAAAATCCCGGTAATCGGCCTTTTGGACAGCGGCGGCGCCAGAATACAGGAAGGCGTTGACAGCCTTGACGGCTACGGCGAAATTTTTTACAGGAATGTTAAAGCTTCCGGCGTTATTCCGCAAATTTCCGTAATTTTGGGCCCTTGCGCGGGCGGTGCGGTCTATTCTCCGGCTTTGACGGACTATATTTTTATGGTTGACGGCATAAGCCATATGTTTGTAACGGGGCCGGGCGTGGTTAAATCCGCCACCGGCGAAGACGTCGATTTTGACACTTTGGGCGGCAGCAAAGCCCATAGCCAAAAAAGCGGCGTATGCCACATGGTCGCCAACAGCGAACAGGATTGCTTCAGGCAGGTGCGCGATTTGCTTACTTTCCTTCCGCAAAGCTGCAATGAAAAACCTTTAAGCACCACCACGATAGATTCCCCGGAAAGGAAAACCCCCATCATGGAAAAGATTTGCGCCATGAACCCCAAAATGCCATTCCGCATACAGCATGCTATATGGGAACTCGCCGATGAAAACAAGTTCTTTGAAATACACCGCGATTTTGCCAAAAACGTCGTAGTGGGCTTTATCCGCATGGGCGGGGAAGTCGTCGGAGTGGTCGCAAACAATTCCGATCACTTGGGCGGCGCGCTTGATTTGCACGCCAGCGATAAAGCGGCGCGTTTTGTACGCTTTTTAAATGCTTTTAACATACCGATACTTACGCTTGTCGACATCGGCGGATATCTGCCCGGCGTGGAGCAAGAACACGGCGGTATTATCAGGCACGGAGCGAAACTGCTTTACGCTTACTCCGAAGCCAGCGTACCCAAGATTACTTTGGTTCTGCGCAAAGCCTACGGTGGCGCGTATATAGCCATGAGTTCTAAGTATTTACGCGGTGATTTTAATTTTGCCCTTCCTTCGGCCGAAATCGCCGTTATGGGCCCCCGCGGAGCGATTGAGATACTCTACTCCAAGGAAATTAAATCCGCTCCCAAAGACAAAGTTGAAGAACTTAAGGAGAAACTTACCAAGGAATATGCGGCCAAGTTTGCCTCCCCTTATCAAACGGCGTCAACGGGCTCTATTGATGAGGTTATCGAGCCCTCAACCGCGCGTCAGCGTATTATAAGGGCGCTTAGGATATTAAAGAACAAGCGGGACCCTAAGAACAATCCCAATAAAGGGAATATACCTCTTTAAGAAAAGCCCTCCGCAAGGAGGGCTTTTTAGTGTTTTCTTTTTTCGTGTTAAGTTAAATTTTCGCGGCTAGCAAGCTTACGTATTTGGCCTGATTTTGTTTGACTCATGCTAAGTTTTACGCTCACGGCTAGCAATTTTCCATATTTGGGTAAATTGAGGTTCTTTCCTCGCGTGATATTAGGTTCTTATGGCTAGCAAACTTCCGTATTTGGCCGTATTTGTGTTTTTTCGTCAGTCGGATACTGCGCCGGCTTTGCCGGCATCATGCTTAGTATACCTTCATCCTCAAAAACTCAAATCCCGCTCAAATATGAAAAATCACGTAAGTAAAGTTTGAAAAATCAATCTGCTATAGTTTTGGCCCTTGGGGGTATAAATCAATTCCTTAATAGCGAAACCGAAAAGTGCGGAGGATTTTTTAGGCTTTCTTGCCGGATTTGACTTCCCGCCAGGCTTGCATAAAATCGACCGGCGGTTCGGCTTCAAAACAAAGCTTTCTGCCTGTAAAAGGATGTTTAAATTCCAGTTTTCTGGCGTGAAGCATAAGCCTTGGGGCCTGTGCGCCCTTATACAGCCAATCGCCCAATACCGGGTAGCCCAGCCAGCTCATGTGTACGCGCAGCTGGTTTGTTCTGCCGGTTTTAGGGTAAAGTTCCATAAAGCAAAAGCCTTTTGCGCGCTCAATAACTTTATAGCCCGTTACGGCTTGCCGTCCCAGGGGGGAGGCTTTTATTTTCCCTCCGGCAAGGCGGCCTATGGGCACATCGATAATGCCCTCGTCGTCGGGTATGTCGCCGCAGCAAATGGCGTTATATGTTTTATACATTTGCCTGTCTGCGAACATTTGGCTTGCCGCCAGCTGAAATTCCTCATTTTTGGCTATCATCATAATGCCGCTTGTTTCGCGGTCCAAACGATGAACCAGCCCCGCGCGGGGAGGGTTTTCAAAATTCTTTATTTTGCTTTTTAGTATCGCCGTTACCAAAGTTTCTTCCGTACCTTCTAAGACTTCGGGGTTTTCCTCCCAGGCTGAACTTTGCGGGTGCACCAAAACGCCTGCGGGCTTATTTATCACTATAAAATCTTTAGTTTCCGCAACGATAATATCCTTAAGGTTCAATTTTGAAGAAATTTCCGGCCAAGTTATTTCAATAATATCGCCGTCTTCCAGCGGCCAAGAGGGCTTTCTGGCTTTTCCGTTTACGGTAACCAAACCCTCCTTAATTAGGTTTTGGATAAGGCTTCTTGAGTAATTTTCGCAAAATTCTGTTGCAAAAACGTCAAGACGTTTTTGTTTGCCTTCAAATATTATCGTTTGTTTTTTTTGCATAAGTCCTCTTAATAAGAAAAATTGTCATCGCGCCGGCCAGCAGCAGCGATATTATTTGTGAGGGGGACATCCCCGCCGTAAACGCACCGCGGTCGTCCGCGCGCAGAAATTCGGTAAAAAACCTTATTAGGCAATAGCCCAGCACGTAAACCGCGCTTAAAGTGCCGCGTTCACGGCTTTTTTGTGAAAGTTTGTTAAGAACCAAAAATAAGGCGAAAACAAGTACCGCTTCTATTAATTGCACCGGGTAAAGCGCATGACCGTGCAAATGCGCCGGCACCAAAGAATCCGGGTTTGTAAAGTGTACGCCAAGGGCTTCCGGGGCTTCTTTGCCGTAACAGCACCCCGCAAAAAAACAGCCTAGCCTGCCCAATGAGTGCCCCAAAGCCACGGCGGGTGCAAAAAAGTCCGCCGCTTTAAAAAACGGCGTTTTATTTTTTCTGACGGCCCAAAATCCTGCCGCCGCCGCGCCTATAAGCCCGCCGAAAAACACAAAACCGTAGCGCAGTTTCTCAATTACGGAAGACGCGACGAAAGCGTCCCGGTTAAGAATTATAAAAAACAATTTCCCGCCGATAAGCGCGCCCAAAATAAGGTAAAAAATAATATCAAGCAGCCGCTCTTTGCTCAGGCCGAGCCTTTGCTTGTAATGCAGGCAATAAAGTATCGCCGCCAAATAACCTAAAGCCGTCATTACGCCGTACATCGGGATGGTGCGGCCGAAAATCTCAGGCAGCAGATACGGATACATCTTTCCCCCTTACCAAATCAAAAGCCAAGGTATAATCGTCAAAATGAATATATTGCATGCCGCGTTCTTTAAGTAAAGTTTCAAGGCGGGAAGTCGCAAAAACTATATCTGCGGAGAGTGCGGCCTCAAAATCGCCGGGCCCGTCCCCGAAGAATATTACTTTGCGCCCTTCTTTCTTGTAATGTTTTACGCGTGATTCTTTAAAAGCTTCCATGGTAAGGCCGTTATAATCCGGGAAGGTTACTTCTATGCCTTCCGGTTTTATTACTCCTTTGACGCTGCCTATTTTTATTTGAGTGCAGTCGAAGGCCTCAAGCACCGGTTTAATGTAAATATCAAGCCCGCCGGAGGCGATTTCAAAGGGAATATCGTGTTTTTTGGCGTAAAGACACAAATCCCTGAAGCCGGGACGGACCAAAGCTTTTTCAAGAATTATTTTTTCAAATTCTTCTTTCGTGGTTTTTACGGAACCGAAATGGTTTTTCATCCATTCCCTGGCGTCGGCTTTGCTGTTATAGGCTTTTTCTATTTTTTCGGGCGAAGTCAGCCCGTAATGAATGCAAAGCGCATTGCCTATATCTTGGGTTGTGATTGTTCCGTCAAAATCGGTTATAAGGGCGTATTTCGTCATATCATATCTTCAAAATTGTCGGGTTCTCTTAAGGCCATTTTGATAAAAGGATTGTTCTTTACTTCCTTTTCTATCGTCGTGCTGCCGGTTCCGTCGGAGCCGTAAGCGTGGCCGGAATAAACAGTCGTTTTGCCGGGCAAAGCGGCCAAACGCTGAAGGCTTTTAGTCATTTGCCTGGGGTCGGAACCGGGCAGATCCGTCCTTCCGCAGGCGTTCGGGAATAAAGTGTCCCCGGTAAAAAGTATATCGCCGATTTTTATGCAGACGGAACCTTTGGTATGCCCCGGCGTACTTAAAAAGCTGACCGTAAGCCCGGCCAGTTTTTCGCTGTGGTCGCCGTCATAGGTTATAAGCTGTTCTTCCGGCAGGCGGCTGCTTTCCGCGTCGGAGGCTTCTATATAGCCTTTAATCCCGTATTTGCGCATAAGTTCCTGCGCGCCGGCTACGTGGTCGTAGTGGCCGTGTGTGAACAATACGGCTTCCGGGGTGATTTTTTCGTCTTCAAGCAGCCTGTAAATGGCTTTCATGTCCCAAGTGGGATCAACGATAAGGCCCTTGCCTTTATGTTCCACTATATAGGTGCAGTTGCCCATTTCGCCCAGCTGGAGGATATATACTTTCATTTTGCAGTCCTAAATTCTATTTCTCCGGGTTTTACCATATTGTATTTAACCCGGGCCGTTCTTTGTAAATAAGAAGTGTCGCCTTCCTGAATTTTTTGGTATTCTTCGGCGAGTTTTTTATATTCTTCGTCAAGCGCGGCGGAATGCGCGTTTAATTTTTTAAGTTCAAGGATATTATGCGTCAAGCTTAAAAAGCTTCCGTTGAACAGTAAAACCGCGGCCATAACCGCCAACGCTATCAGAAGAAATTTCGCTTTTTTTAAAACAGTCATTTTTTAAATGTTTTGTCTTTGGCGTAAACGGCTTTGCCGCCCAGTTTCTCTTCTATCAGCAAAAGACGGTTGTACTTGGCAAGCCTTTCGCTTCTTGCCGGCGCGCCGGTTTTTATTGCCCCGGCGTTTACGGCCACGGCGAGATCGGCTATAAAGCTGTCTTCCGTTTCGCCGGAGCGGTGCGATATAATTGTGGTGTATCCGGCTTGTTTCGCCAAATAAATCACGTCTATCGTTTCGCTTACGCTGCCTATTTGGTTAAGTTTTATTAAAATTGAATTGGCGGCTTTTTCCTCTATGCCTTTTTCCAGGCGTTTCTTGTTGGTAACAAACAAATCGTCGCCGACTATATTTATCTTTTTGCCGAGCTTTTCCGTAAAATGCCGCCAGCCGGCCCAATCGTCTTCCTGCAAAGGGTCTTCTATGGAAACCAGAGGATATTTTTCCGTCCAGGAAGAATAAATTTCCGTCATTTGCCCGGAAGTCCTGTTTTGGCCTTCAAATTTGTAAGAGCCGTCATGGAAGAACTCGCTCGCGGCGGCGTCCAAAGCAAGGCTCATTTCGGGATATCCCGCCTGTTTTGCGGCCGATATTATAGTTTCCAAAACTTCTGCGTGCGTACTTATTTTAGGCGCAAATCCGCCCTCGTCGCCCACGGCCGTAACCATACCCTTTTTTGCGAGATCGTTTTTAAGAACGTGATAAGTTTCCGCCGCGGCGCGCAGAGCTTCTTTAAAAGAAGGCGCAAAAGCGGGAACTATCATAAATTCCTGCACGTCCAAGCCGCTGTCGGCGTGTTTGCCGCCGTTGATGATGTTAAGCATCGGCGCGGGCATCAGCCAGCCTTCTTCCGGCAGTTCGTAAGCGCGCCTTAAATAGCGGTAAAGCGGTTCGTTTAAGCTTGCCGCGCCGGCCCTTAAAACCGCCATTGATACGGCCAGTATGGCGTTTGCCCCCAAAGAAGTTTTATTTTCGGTTCCGTCCAAATCCAGCATGGCTTTGTCTATAAGGCGCATGTCTTCAATATCGTAACCCTGAAGCAGCTTCTCTATTTTGGCTACGTTCGCCACGGCTTTCAGCACGCCTTTGCCGTTGTATCTTTCGTCTTTGTCGCGCAGTTCCAAAGCTTCATGGCTGCCGGTGGAAGCCCCGCTGGGCACCGCCGCCGAACCGAAAGCGCCGTTTTCCAGTACTACGTCGGCCTGAACCGTGGGAAATCCCCTTGAATCCAAGATTTCCCTGGCTTTTATATTCTTTATTTTCATACTGCTACCCCTTGAGGTCTTTATTCTTCGGATAAAGACTCTATAATCTTCTGCGCCTCGGCTATAAGTTTTGCCGGCGCGGCTTCGTCTTTGGCTTCGGCGTAAATCCTTATAAGATGTTCCGTTCCCGAAGGCCTAAGAGCCAGCCAGCTGCCGTTTCTCAATATAAACTTAAAGCCGTCCGTTTGGTCTATTCTCCAAACGGAAGTCTTGTTTATTGACAAAGGCGGCCTAAGATTAAGTTTCTCCATAATTTGATTAATTTCAATCTCTCTCTTGGGGATACTTACCTTTTTGTCGTAGTACATATTGTATTTTTTGTAGAAATCTTTAAAAAGCTGTTTAAGGCTTTTTCCGCTTACGGCGAGCATTTCCAAAGTAAGCATACAGGCCATAAGACCGTCTTTATCGGGCATATGGTTTGATATGGCCACACCGCCGGATTCTTCCGCGCCGAATATATACTGCCCCGTCATCATAAGTTCGTTGATGTATTTAAAGCCAACGGGCGTTTCGCGTACGGCCAGGCCGTGCGCTTTGGCGACTTCGTCTATCAAATTGGTGGTAATCAAACTTCTGCAAACGCGGCCTTTTTGGCCTCTGTATTCTATTATATGCTCCAAAAGTATCGGGGCTATTTGGTTTGGGGAAATCCAATATCCGTCCGGCCCGATAATGCCGAATTTGTCGCAATCCGTATTGCAGGCTATGCCGACGTCCAGCTTCTTTTTAACTACTAGCTTGCTGAGTTCCGCCAAAGCTATTGGGCCGGCATTGGGTACTTTTCCGCCGAAGAGTACGTCGGTCCCTTCATGCAGGCCTTCAACTTCGCATCCGCAAAGTTTCAGAAATTCCCTGAAGTAATTGTCCGCAGTGCCGAAAAGCGGATCTATACCTACTTTAAGTTTGGCTTTCTTTATGGCTTTTACGTTTATCAGGGAAGACAAATGTTTTATGTATTCGTCCCTGAAGTTAAATTCGCTGACGGCGGAGTTTTTATAGCCGAATTCCGGCAGTTCCCTTACGGAGCTTGCGCCCGGTATATGGCTTTCTATATCGGAAATAACTTCATTGTTGGCTATGCCGCCGTAATAGGAGATCCATTTCAGCCCGTTTTGATGATAATCGGCTTCGCTTGCGGTGATGACTACAGCGCCTACCGCGCCCTGTTTAAGTACGGCCCATTCCGCCACAGGAGTAGGGAGGGGATAAAACGCCCTTTTAACGCTTATGCCTTTTGAGGCTAAAACGTCGCAGACTATATCTGCGAATTTATCCGACATAAACCTCGTGTCCGTACCCACTATTACCATGGGCCTTTTAAATTTGAAGCCGTTTTCTCTTATGTGTTTTTGGTATCCTTCGCCTTCAAATCCGTAGTATTCGTCTGTAAAAATGTGTTCGGCTATGGCAACGGAAAGCCTGTAAATGTTTTGCGCGGTTACATTTTCGGCTATTGCGCCCCTGAAACCGGCCGTAGAAAATCTGATATCATTAGCCATAAATACCTCAATAAATATAATTCTGTTAAAGCAATATACAAAAATTTAAGCCAAAAGGAAAGACGCAGCCCGCGCGGCTTTTGCTCCGCGGGCGTTTTAGGCTTTGCGGCGCGCCTTGCATATATTTGCTAAAATAAATCTGTGCCAGGGATAATATTCAGATATATAGCTAAGAATTTGGCGATATTCTTTTCGGGAATATTGTTCGTTTTCGTTTTTGTCGTTTTTATGGGGCAGTTCTCGCAGATTTTTACTTATGCGATGAACTACGGCGCGGATATTCTGTGGGTATTTTCGACGATGATGTATATGGTGCCGGATATTTTGGTGCTCAGCGTCCCCATGGCCTTCCAGATTTCCATTTTAATGACGCTTACCTCCATGGGCCAAACGGGGGAAGTTATGGCTTTGCGCGCGGCGGGATTTTCGTTCATGGAGATATCCAAACCGATTTTGATTTTCGCCGCTTTTTTGGTGCTTGTAATGACCGGCTTAAACGGCTGGCTTAGTCCTTTGGGCCGGCATCACGTCGAGCAGAGCAAGGCCGATATAGCTTCCAAAATTTCAAAAGTAAACATAGAACCTAAAACATTTATAAATTTGGGCGACTGGGATTTGTTCGCCGAGAACGTGGATAAAAAGAACAAAACGATTTATCAGGTTCACCTTTCCCGCAAAAACGACGACAGCGCTTTCAGCACCAAAGTAAACGCTTCCGAAGGAAAAGTCGACATAGGCGGGGACGGTATTTCCCTTACTTTGTATAAAGGCCAAATGCAGCGCGTATATTCCCTTGAAAGCAGAAAAATAATCACTTCGGAATTTAACAAATACTCCGTATTTATCCCTTTGACGCAGAAAACTGACGACGACCACCGCGTAAAAGCTTCCGAACTTACCACCCCGCAGCTTATAAAAGCGATTAAGGAAGGTCCTTCGTCTATGGGCGAAAGAGAATGGCGGGAATACCGCCCCGCCGTTACTTACCGTATGGCGATGGCTTTATGCCCCTTGATATTTTTCCTTTTAAGCTGCCCGGTCGCTTTCGTCAATACGAAAAAAGCCGGCAGAGCCGGCGCCATGATTTACAGCTTGGCTTTTATTTTCGCCTATTTCGGGCTTATAACGGTCGGCAACAGTATAGCGGAAAAAGTGGAAAACGCCGCTTTGGTCTACGCCGCGCCTTTTTTGCCCGTGGTTTGCGGGCTTGCCGCCGGCCTTTATTTATGGAAGAAGAGGCTTTCCGACTGATGAAAATACTTTACGGCTACATAGCCAAAAAATTTTGGGGCCCTTTTGTTTTTATAATCAGCATTTTTGCGGTGCTGATATTTTTGGGCGACAGTTTGGAGAAAATCCGCTGGATAAACAGCTACGGCACCACTTTGGGGCTTGTGCTTAAATACAGCTTCCTTACAATGCCTTCCTGGCTTGTGCAGATTTTGCCCGTAGCCTGCCTTTTAAGCGCGCTTTTTGTCATATCCGATATGATTGCAAGCGGCGAGTGGACGGCGTGCCTTGCCGGGGGATTTTCCGTAAGGCAAATATTCAAACCTTTGATAGCCTGTATTTTTTTAGTGGCCGTGGCCGGCTTTTGCGTGCAGGAATTTTTCGTCCCGGACTTAAGCAAAAAGGCCGAGCTTACTTTGCAGCGTAAAATACGCGGCAAAAAAGAATGGTATTTCAACGTGCAGAACGACGTTACTTTAAGGCTCGATAATCAGCGCGTTCTTTTTGCCAAAACGGTTAAAGCCGACGAGGGCGTCATGGACGGTATGTTTATAGACGTTTACGATAACAGCTGGTCCATAACTTCCCAAATCAGCGCGAGGCGTTTCGTTTGGGATAAAAATAAAGAAAAATGGATTTTTGAAGACGGTTTTATAAGATATTTCGGCAAAAACGCCGCGGTTACGGAGGAAAGCTTTTCCGTATTGGATTCCGATTTTACCGTTCCGCCGGACCAAATCGCCGTCGGCAGCGCAAAGCCTTCTTACCTCAGCATAAGCGATTTGATAAGACGCATCAAATTTTTAAAAGCCAGCGGGCTTACCACTTTCCAGGAAGAAACTTTCTTCCATTCCAAATTGGCCGCGCCTTTCGCCACCGTAATCATGTGCCTTTTGGGTATGCCTTTTGCTATAGCTTTAAAACGTTCCAGCAAACTTCTTAATATCGTGGCGGCCATAGCGATAGGTTTTACGTTTTGGTGGATAGTTTCCATGCTGACTTCTGCCGGTGAAAGCGGAATGATAAACCCGGCTGTCGCCGGCTGGCTGCCCGTGGTCTTGTTTGCTGCGGTGGCGTATGCGGAGTTTAAACTGCTTAAGATATAATATTTTGATAATATAGCCATATATTCAAACATTTAAATAAGCAAGCATATAAATTATACGCTTGCTTATTATTTTTTATAGAATTAAACTAGAGGATTTTGTGCTTAAAAAATTATTAAGGTTGTTTTTGTGCTTCTGCCTGCTTACGGATTGTTTCAGCCTCAGCGCTTTCGGCGCGGAGGCGCGGCCCGATTCGCCGGACAAAGCCGAAGAACAATCTTTTGAAAACTCCGTTCTTAAAGACCCAAGCCGCTTCGGCGACGGAATAAAACTTTTTGAGCCTTCCCGCTACGGTTTTTTGGCGGAAGAAAAGCCCCTTCTGCTTCCTTATGAGGAAACTTCCCCGGAAGAGGAAGACGATTACTTCCGTTATAACCGCGCTTATTTGGAAAACGTCATAAAAGATATGGAAGGCGGTATAGAAATCAAAGAGCGCGCCACGGAATATATCGAAATTTTAAATCCTTCGCTTTTGCTGCCTATATACGGCACCACCATTTCCATGACAGGGCGCAAAACTTTCGGCATAAAATACGACGTAAAAAAATATAAGGAAAACAAAAGCACCGTAGATGACAGAAATACCAGCAGCATGGAATTTGAGCAGGAAATGCAGCTTAAAGTGCAGGGCAAAATCAGCGACAGAATCTTTGTCGACATCGACTATGACGACCAACGCGAAGACGCCCAAAACATCGGCGTTTCTTACCGCGGCAAACCCGGCGAGATAGTGCAAAGCGCGGATTTCGGCGATATAGAACTTTCGCTTCCCGGAACGGAATTTATATCTTACAGTAAACAGGTGTTCGGCGCCAAGATGCACCTTCAGTACGGCGACGCGCATTTAAGGCTTATCGGCAGTCAAAACAAAGGCGAAAGCAAAAGCAAACAATTTAAAGGCGACAGCGTTTTTGAAACCGTCAACATTAAAGATTTGCAGTATATCAGGCGCAAATATTACGACCTTACCTTCGGCTACCAAACGGGCGCAAGCGCAAGCACTCAATGGGCTTACGCGATAAGGCAGGGTACGGAGCGCGTTTATATAGACGATCATACCAACGGCGGCTATCAGGTGGCCATGAAAGCCGTGGATATAAAAACGGGCGCGGTTTATCCTTCAAACGGAGGCACGGCCGCATTCAGGCTTTTAACGCGCGGCGTTGATTATACCGTTGATTACAATCAAAATATTTTAATATTTAACAACAGCCTTAACGCCACGGACGTCGTTGCGGTTGATTATGAAAATTCACAGGGGGCCGTTCCCTCTTCCGCCCAGCCTGACGGTTACCCGATACTGATTAAAACCAACAATGACCGCCCGATATCCTCTTCCGACGAGCTTGATTATCAGTTGGAAATAAAGCGTTACTACAATATCGGCGCCACGCAGATAACGCGCGATGACGGCAGCGGCAATTTTATTTTGAAACTTCTTGAATCCGACGGCGCGGAAGTATGCGCTTCTTCCGATACGAGGCCTTTTTGTCAGTTTACCGTAGATTATGATAAGGGCATATTCAAAATAGGCGGGCGTTTCAGCGACGTAAGCCTGTATAATTCCACGCCGGTTTCCTCAACCAACAGATACTTTTTCGTTCAGTATACGTCAACGGTTAAGACTTACTTTCTGGAATCGGATATCGTCGTCCAGTCAGAAACTGTAAAAGTAAACGGGGCCACTATGGCGCGCAATAAAGATTATTACGTGGATTACGCATCCGGCTTCATAACGTTTTATAATTCCGATTTAATAGGCTCCAACAGCGTAGTTGACGTTACTTACGAAGTATCCGGCGGCGGGGAAGACACCGCGCTTATGGGCGGGCGTTTTAATTATGATTTTACGGATAAAATATCCGTCGGCGCAAGTTTGTTGAACGAATCCGGCAGCGAGCCGAAACGCGTTCCCAACGTGGGCGCGACGGCCAGCAGCTTAATGGCCATGGAGGCGGATTTTAAGGTCGAAGTCGCCGAAGGCGTACATGTCAGTTTGGGCGGCGAGGCGGCGCAAAGCCGAAAGGATGAAAACCTCTTTGGTTACGCGATGATAGACAGCATGGAAGAAACCAAAGAATACATAAAAGCTTCAACCGTATACAGCGATTGGAAGATAGCCTCAAACCCCACGGCGGAAAGCAACTTTTTTGACGCCGTCCGCTGGGATTCTCAGGATGTACCCATGCTGCAAATAAACCCGTCAGCCATAGCCAACGGCGACGACAAACAAAACGTCCTGCTTATAAATTACGATTTCAGCATAGCCCAAGATAAAGGGTACGGCGACAGGGACGAAGTTTCAATAGTCTTCCCGATAAGCAATTCCGGCGTGGACTTTTCCGATAAAACCCTATTTGAACTTACCATGCAGGGGGAAGAAAACGGCCCTCTTATCAACGTAACTTTCGGTACGGTTAATGAAATGTCCGATAACTACGGCGATTACTCCTCGCTTTTGGCGGCCGGATTTCAGCTGGATCAAATCTTCCCCGTTTGCAGCAAGTATTATGTAGCCGGTATGAACACCGTCCCCAAAACCGAAGATTTAAGGTGTACGGGCAAACTTACCAATTCCGAAGATATGGGCTGGCTCTATATCAACCCGGACGGTTCTTATCAGCGTTATAATCCTTTTGCAGATAACGTTTACAATCCTTTGCCTCAGCCTACCGGGAAGATAGAAACTCAGGATCTTAACGGAAACGGGCTTTTGGATTCGGAAGATTTGACTTCCGGCGGAAGCTTCGGCTTCGCCGGGCAGGAGATACAAGGCCTGCCTGGCGGGGAAATAAACTTTTCCGGCTGGAAAACTTTCAATCAGGAAGTGGACTTCGGCTCTGCCACAAATGTTTGGGGTACGGATTGGACTTCTATCCAGCAAATGCGCGTTACGCTTAAAAGGAACCCTAACGGCGGCAAACTTAAGGGGCAGATAAGGATAGCTTCTTTGGGGGTTTCCGGCAGCGTGTGGCAGCCCTTGGATACGGATGAAGAAGTGCTTTTAAGCTACGGCATAAACAATGTTGATAATACGCATTATAAACCTATTTTCAGCGACGCAGGCGACGGAGGGGAAGTCTTCCGCACCTTGTACGGTTCCGTCAACGACCTTAAAAAGGACGACGGCACCAATAATATAGAGGAGCAGTCTTTGGCTTTGCAATATGATTTCGGCAAAAATCCCGCGCTTGAAAAAGTTTCTGTCCAGCATAACTTCAGCGCGATGGATTTTTCCAAACACAGGCAGTTCCGTTTTTTACTTTACAATAACGGGGACATAGACGAAGACACTTCATTTTATCTGCGTATCGCCGCAGACGAAAACAATTACAGCGAAGTCCGTGTTCCTTTGGATTTTAAAGACGCTTGGCGGCTTTACAGCCTTAAACTTATTGATACCAACGGCGATAATATACCCGACCGCTGGGAAAATATTTCCAAATATGATGCTTCCGTCGTAAACGAAGGTATGCTTAACTATAAACGCGTAGGCATAATAACGGCCGGTATAATCAAAGCGGACGGAACAACGCCTAAGGGTGAAGTATGGCTTGATGATATTTTCCTTGCGGATTCCATGGTTACCGTCGGCAACGCTTATATGGCCCAGGCCAAAGTAAGCGTGGATAATTGGTTCGACGCAGGCGGCAAGATAACTTATATGGACGAAAACTTCCAAACGCCGGTAGCTGTGGCCACAAATCAGAAAAACCGTCAGGAAGATTACTATTTAAAATTCAAACGCTTTAAAAAACTTCCAATAAACGCCAATTATTACCGCTCCAACACGATAACGCCCGACGTGCTGGGCTATAACAGCAGCAATACCGTCAGCCTTTTGGACAAAGGCGAAGTCAACCGCGACAGAGGCAGCATCAACGCGGAATATATAGACGGGAAACTGCCGACTGTCGGCGTAAGTTACTCTTTTGAAAACGCCGATTACCAAATGCTGGAAAGAAAAGACGACAGCGACACGTACAGCCTCACTCTCAACCACACCGCCAAGAGCAGAGAGAATATAATAAAAAGCTTTTCCGCGGGTACTTCTTTGGTAAAAAGCAAAATAGATTACAGCGACGCCCAGCTGGTTTCCTCTTCCGGCGGATATTATAACAGCGACACTACTACCCAAAACTATAATTTTAAGATGACTTTATCCCCCTGGCAGGGCACTTCTATCGTGCCGAGTTACAGCCTTACTTCCGCCGACGAAAAAAGGAAATATTTTGACGCTTCCGACGGTATAGAATCTTTCAAGAATAAAAAATACAGCAAATACGCATCGGAAACGGCTTCGGTCAGTACGGCTTTAAGGCTGCGCCCGTGGCTTACTCCTACGGCCAGTTACAGCGTAAGCGTTAAGGAAAACAACAATCTCAGCAGAACTTCTTATAAAGCCAATGATACAACCTATACCTTTGACATCGGCGACGTAAAAAGCATTAACAGAAGTTCCGAAGGAAACGTGGCACTTTCTTTAAACGGGCGTGATATGCTGCCCAAATCCAAATTGTTTTCGGCCTTGACGCTTTCCGGCTCCTACAGACTGCAGGACGGCGACGCTTGGGAAAACGTGCCGGATTCTTTTGAGTCTTTGGATAAACTTTGGCTTAGGAGCTCCATGGGCATAAATTCCCCTTACAGCTACAGAAGCAGTCTTACTATGCGCGACACTTACAGCGCGGCGATGCGCTGGTCGCCTTTTAAAGAATACGGATTCAGCGGTATGGCCGCGCCGATAAAAACGATTTCCGTTATCAACAACTTCTCCCGCAGTTATCAAACGACTGAAGATTTGGGTTCTGAATATAAAACGGTAACCTCCACCCTGCCGGATGTGGTGTTCTATATAGACGAACTGGAAAAGTTTTTCGGTTCTTCGGGCAAGGTTCTTTCCGGGGCGAATTTAAAACTTAAATATGCGTTTTCCACCAATGAAACTTTAGGCACGGATTATAAAGAGGACGTGGCTTACGGCGGTGATTTGCGCTTTGTTCTTTTTAACTATTTTGATACGACTTTAAGCTACACCGAGCAGCGTCAGGATAAAACGGATCTTAAAGTAAACGAGCCTTTGGCCACTTATTTAAGGAAAGATTTTTCGGCGCAGACGTCATTTTCCCACCGTGCATTCCGCTTCACGCCGAAAATAACTTATATCTATGACAAAAGCGAAGAAGTCGGCGACGTGTTGGTCGACCGGGTTGAGGAAATAGTGCCCAGCCTTAACGTCAGGGTGGATTTTAATTTGCCGTTCAGCTTCCGTCTGCCGCTGTTGGGCGCGCAGTATCTTATGACGAACCGCGTTATATGGAACACCACCGCCAGTTATTCGCGCAGGCGTTCTTTTACCGTGGACGAGAACCGTGATTTAATTGATATTACAACAAGCCTGGATTATGAAATTTCCAAAAACGTCCGCCTGACTTTATCCGGCGCGTTTCAGGACTTTAAACATCTTTACATAGCGGAAGATTCTTACACGGCCTATAATATAGGCACAATGCTTACTATACAATTTTAACGGGGTCTTATGGCGTTTAAACTTTTGCGCGAAGCCGGCAATTTGCTTTTGCATATTTTCTTCCCGAGGACTTGCTTTTGCTGCGGGCGCGATATCCCGCGCAAAAACTCCGCTTTGCTCTGCCGGGAGTGTACAAAAAAGCTTGAGCCGGTTGAAGGCCTTATCTGCGCAAGGTGCGGGCTTCCGCTTAAAAGCGGCGGCGCACATTGTTTTAACTGCCGCGGAAGCAAAGCCGCCAAGTATAAATGTTCTTATATAAGATCGGCCTTATGTTTCAACGAGCCTTCCCGCGCTTTGGTGCACGCTTTTAAATATGAAAAGTATGTATGCGCGGCCAAGTTTTTCGCGCCTTTAATGTACAAAACTTTTAAGGAGAATCCGCCTTATTTCGAAGCCGAACTCATGGCGCCGGTTCCGATACACAAAAGCCGTATGCGCAAAAGGGGATTTAACCAAGCTTGGCTTTTGGCGGAGGAACTTTCAAAATATAATCATATCCCGGCGGAAGATATTTTGCTGAGAGTCAATAAAACCAAAAGCCAAACTTCTCTTAACAGGGCCGAGAGAAAAGAAAACATCAAAGACGCTTTTAAACTTAAACCCGGGATAAGCGTAAAAGGCAAAGCCGTAATTTTAATAGACGACGTCTGCACCACCGGCGCGACTTTGGAAGAATGCGCCCGCGTACTCAAAAAAGCCGGCGCGCGGGAAGTTTTGGCCTTAACCGCTTTAAGAGAATAATTTATATCAATTGCGCTGTGTTATTAGGTGTGGAGAACGCTTTATTGTTTCCTTTGCAAAGCGTATTCTATCGCCGCCAGCATTGAAGATTCATTCGCCGCGTTTTGCCCAGCAATGTCAAAAGCGGTTCCGTGCGCCGGGGAGAGCCTTAAAAATTTAAGGCCGGCGGTAATATGGATTACGGGCTCTTTCGCGGCCAGTTTAAGCCCAAGCAGGGCCGCGTCGTGGTACATCATCAAAACGGCGTCGTTTTTTGCGTTTATATGCCTAAGCCATAAAGCGTCTACGGGATAAGGGCCTGCGGCGTTTATGCCTGCTTCTTGCAGTTCCCGCACGGCGGGTATTATGGTTTTTATTTCCTCCGAGCCTATTTTGCCGCCATCGCCGCCGTGCGGATTAAGCGCGGATATTTCAATAAGAGCCTCGGGGGCGATTTGCGCCGCCAGTGTTTTGGCCGCCTCTTTAATTCTTTCTTTGGTTATGGCTTCGCTTAAATCTTTTAAGGCGTAATGTTCTGTTACCAATCCGCAGCAAAGCCTTCCGCTTCTAAACATCATCAAAGCCCCGGGATTGCCGGCGCGCTCGCGTAAAATTTCCGTATGTCCCATATATTTTACGCCGGCAGATTGCCAAGCCTCTTTTGATATCGGCGCGGTGATTAGAGCGTCGGCTTTTAACTCCTCGGTAAGGGCGATAGCCTTTTCTACGGCTTTAAAAGAAATTTCTCCTCCTCTTTTTGAGGGCTCGCGCTTTTGCGGCGCGCGGTAATTTGAAGTTATATTTATATAGCTGATATTGCCCTCAAGCGCGCCTGATTTTTTAAAAGCGTCAACGTCGCCTATCAGCGTAAATGCGGCGTCTTTTGCGTTAAGTTTTTTTAAAGCTTTAAAAGTTACTTCCGGGCCTATGCCGTAAGGGTCGCCCAATGTGATGATGATTTTCTTCATAATAAAAAAGGGCGGGTTATTCCCCGCCCTTAAAAGGAATTTTTTATTTATTTCTTTGCCGCAGGTTTTGCCTCGGTTTTTGCCTCGGGTGCGGGCTGGGAATATTCAAATTTAACCATTACTTTGATTTCCGCTTTGTCTTTGAGTGAATTTAAAAACTCAATATTGGCTTTTTGCATTTCGGCCGCGGCCAAAAAGCGGGCGAGTTCCGGTTCGATTTCTTTATAAGTAAAATCTTTTTGCGCTTTTTTCTCGTTTACTCTTATAACGTAGTAGCCGTCTTCGGTTTTAATCGGGTCGCTTATTTCGCCGACTTTTACGTTAAACACTTTATCGTCAAAATCTTTAGGCATAAGCCCGCGGATTAAAATCATTTCTCCGCCGGCGGCCAACGGGGTCTTGTCGTCGGAGAATTTTTCTATGGCTTCCGTAAAGGTTATTTTGCCCGAAGCGATTTTCTTTTTGATGTCTTTGGCTTCTTTTTCCTTAAGTTTCCAGTTGGCCTGAGTCGCGTTTTTATCAACTTTCACGAACACGGGGGAAAGTTTTATTTGTTCGGCCGTAAGCTGGGTAAGCTTGGCGGCCAAAGGCGCGGCAAGTTCAAGTCTTTCTCTGGAGAGTTTTTTAATTGCGGCCTGTTCGCCTTTCATTAAAACGCGGATATCGTCGTACAGCTGCTGGGTCTGCTCCTTGGTAGGGGCTTTTGCCTTTTCTCTGGCGACGGAATCAATCATTTTCTTTACCGCCAGCTGGTCTTTGATTCTGTTTTCAAACTGTTTATATGTAAGGCCTTCTTTTTTAAGCTCGTCATTAAAAGCTTTTTGGGCTTCTTTTTCGGTCAAATCTTTGCCGGAAGCGTCCTTTTGAAAACGCTTTTTGATTTCCACTATGCTTTCGTTGACTTCGCTGTCTTTTACCTTAATGTTTTGTTCTTTGGCGGCCTGCAAAAGCAGCTGTTCTATTATCATTTGGTTTAAGACTTCTTCTTTAATGGCCGTAACATTGTCTTTGTTTGCAAGTACGGCGGGTTCTCTGTTTTTATAGTTTTCCAAAGTCGCCTGGGATACTTTTTCATATTCGGAATTTAAAATCGGTTTTCCGTTTACCGTAGCCACGGTGGAATCGACTACTTTCGCATTAAGCGCAGCCGCGCCTAAGAATGCGGCCAGCGTTATTGCGGTTATTTTATTTAGTTTCATCAGTTGTTACCTCCACGCGATACTTGCTTTTAAGGGAATTTAAGTACGCGTCCATTTTTTGTTTTTCCAAAATTTGTCTTATACGTTCTTTTGCCTGATTGTAGGTCAGCCTTTCTTCGCCCGTTTTCATTATTATATGAAATCCGCGCGGCGTTTTTATAAAACCCTGCACCTGATACGTCGGCGTATTGGCCGCAGCTACTTCTATCTGCGGCAGATATTCGCCCGGGATAAACGGTTCCAGCGCGCCTTTGTTCTTTTTTGATACCGGATCTTTTGAAAATTTCTTTACGGCGTCTTCAAAAGTCTGTTTGGTTTTGGAATTTCTTATGGCGCGGGTTACGTCGGCCGCTTCTTTGGGGTCGGTCAGCAGTATTTCAAGCAAATAAATTTGATAAGGATATTTTTTGTGATAGGCTTTTATTTCCTCTTCGCTTACGGCTATGGTGCCGTCTTCATAAAGTTTTTGGAGGAGAAGCCGGTTAAGCGCGTATGCTTTTGCCTTTTCCAGCCTGGTTTTCTGTTCGGTTTCTATATCCTTAATTTCCTTAATATAATCCGGGTTTTGCTCAAGGCCGGCGTCTTTTGCGGCCTTTAACATTAGTTTCTCGTTGATAAGATAATTTAAAAAGTTTTCTTTGCCGATATCTGTCTGAAGAAATTTCTTAAAGGAATCGTCAAGCTCCGCCGCTTGAGCGTTAAAATCCGCTTCGGTGATAGCTTCCCCTGATATTTGGGCAAGCACGGGGGCTTGTGGTGTATTTTGCTCCTCCTGCTTTTTATGACAGGCGCAGAGCGTCAGGGCCAGAATGGGGAGGAGGAGTTTTTTCATATATACAGTTTAGCAGTTTAGGGAGGTTAAGAAAAGGGGGGATTGTCTTACTAGGTCTAAGTTACGCACTCGTATACTTTTACTCGGTCTATGTTAAGTCTTTGCTGCTATCAAGCTTTAATGTTTAGGCAAATTTTGATTTTTGCTTCGGTCGGATACACGGGGCTCCGCCCACTCTAGGTATACCTTCCTCATTAAAAATCAAAATTTTCTCTAAATCTTAAAGCTTACGCTACTTTTATGCTCGCACGTTTTTTACTCGCGTGATATTACATTCTCGCGGCTAGCAATTTTCCATATTTGGGTAAATTTTTATTTTTTTAAAGCTTCGGATA
>NZ_CALGEO010000048.1:0-4542 GCF_937881865.1 Candidatus Proelusimicrobium excrementi | reverse complement strand
ACAGATCAAGATGCAAAAATTGCAGGAGAAGCTCATGAAGCTGGAAAAGGTGTTATCATAGTAGTAAATAAATGGGATGCAGTTGAAAAAGAAACAGGTACATTAGAAGCATACAAAAAAGAAGTATATGAAAAATTAAAGCAAATAATAGGCAAAAATTTTAAACCTTTAAAAGTTAAATTTAGTTCATATTCGGTGGCAAGATATGAACGTTTTTGCTTTTTTCGTTCACATCTTTGCCCCAAATGTGAACGATTTTGCCTTTTTCGTTCATATTTAGCTTGAAAATATGAACAAACTTTGTAATAATGTTCACATTAAAGAAACAAAAGGATAAAAATATGAACAAAATTAACATAGGCTCTTATGTACAACAACCTCAAGGGTTTAAAGCTTTCGTTCCCGCCCCTTTTCCCCCGAGGGAAGATTTTAAATTAGACCAAAACATTATTAACAAACATACCGAAGCAATTCGCCTGCTTGGCAAATTGGACGGAATTACGGAACTGTTACCCGATAAAGACTGGTTCCTTTTGATGTTTATCCGTAAGGACGCTTCAAACTCCAGCCAAATAGAAGGCACAAATGCTACAATAATGGACGCCATTGAATTTGAAAATATAGAACCAAGCTCAACAATCCCCAATGACGTGGACGACATTTTGCATTATATAAAGGCTTTAAATTACGGATTGAACAGAGCGGAGCAATTACCTCTGTCGCTTCGTTTTATCAAAGAACTTCACTCCAAACTCATGCAAAACGCAAGGCAGACCCACTTTGCTTATCCGGGGGAATTCCGTACAAAGCAAAACTGGATTAACGGATCCCGTCCGGATAATGCCCTATACGTGCCACCGCCTGTGCCGGAAATGCTTGCGGCCCTTGCCGATTTGGAAAACTTCGTGCATGCAAAAGACAATTTTTTACCGCTTATAAAAGCGGCTTTGCTGCATGCTCAATTTGAAACCATACACCCGTTTAATGACGGCAACGGACGAACAGGCCGCATTTTAATAACGATGTTTCTTTGGTATAAAAAGCTGCTTGAAAGGCCAGTCCTGTATCTTTCTTCTTACTTTAAGAAACACCGTAGCGCTTATTACACTTATTTAAACGGTTATCACCAGGGCGAAATTTCCCAATGGTTACATTTCTTTCTTGATGGCGTTATAGAAACCGCCTCCTCCTCCATACAAACATGTGCAGGCATTACCAAACTGAGGGAAAAAGACATGCTTAAAGTCCAACAGCTGAACCAAAAGGCTTCCGAGGTTACAGCAAAAATATTATGCAACCTTTATAAAATGCCTATAGTTGGTATTGCTGATATAATAAAATGGACGAATTACACTCCGCGCGGCGCTTACAAAGCAGTGGAAAGAATGATATCCATGCAAATATTGGTTCCTCTTAAACAAGGCGATAATGTTTACTCCCAAAAATGGGTTTATAAAGAATATTTAGACTTGTTTAACTGATTTTCAAAGAACGACCGCCCTTATAAATCCGCCCTTAACGGGGCGGATTTTAATCTTCCCAATACCCGGCGTAAATCTTGCCGTCCTCATCAATCATCACGCATTTATTCCCCTTAATTAAAGGGTTCTGCCCGTTTAAACCCGGGCAAAAGACGAGGCCGTCAAAAATTATCAAATAGCTCTGCGTACTTTTTATAAAGCGCACTTCCCTTTCCCCATAAGTGCCAAAATCAAATACGGCTGTATAATCGGGGGCTGGGACCCCTTCCAAATCTTTAGTGTTTAACAGTTCAAAAATGTGCCACATTACAAAACCGCCTTTCTCTTAATAACTTTGGGGTTACTTCTTATTATCTCCCTTTCGCCGCCTCCGGCTATCGGCACTATGTCCCCGTTGCTTGCGTTCGCAGTTACAGGCGTTAAAGCCACTTTATTGGCTGCCTGCTTGCTTAAGCTTCCGCCGCCAAGGCCCTGCGTATGCCCGCTCGTACCTATAAGGCCCGGTTCTTTATTGGAATATTCAAGCGTCGGTTTCTTCTCCTCTTTCTTCTTTTGTTCCGGCTTAACTTCCAAAGTTATACTTAAGCGGATTAAATTAGTGCCGCTTTCCGGGTTTTTTTCATAGCCGGCAAGCTTGGCGTTAAAAATCAGAATATCCCTGTGGAAATAAGCTATTTTATATTCATTGGCGGCGATTACGTCGGAAGCGATATTTTTTAACACCGGCAAAATCATGCCGAGTATAGCGTCGTCTTCCCGCGCTTTAAGCTCTATATTTACCCTTTGGGTTAAGCCTTTTTGAACAAGGCTGACCTCGCCGCCTTTGACGTCGGCCAAGCTTTCCGTGGCGATATCAAGGCTTTCTCTCTCGCTTTCCAAAGCAAGTTTAGTAGCGGTTTCATCCAAGTAAACGGGCAACGGGGGAAGGAACTTTCCCCTTGCTTTGACATCCGCCGGCGTGGTATAAAAAAGCAAAACCGGGTATAATCCGTTTAGCATTAACGCCCCCTATCCCAAACATATAATAAAGTTGTTTTTAGTGATTCGGCCAAACGCCGGCAAAAATCGCCGACAATACCGCCTAAGCTTAACGACGCCCAATTTACGCTTTTTAAAAGGTTTTGGAGTCCGTACATTATAGGCGTTGCTAAATTTAGCAGAGGCAAAAGCGATTCATAAACTTGATGTTTCAACATCTCGGCGGACATGGCGTTGACGGCAAGATTTTCATAGTCTTTAAATTTAGCGTTTTGCGTGGCCGCGCGCACATGTTCATACTGGTTTTGCGTCCGTATGATTTTATTGCTGATTCTTCCGTTTTTAGCCACTATGTCCCTTAAATCCAAATTAGCCCTTAAAGCGGCTTGGAGATTGCTTTTTTCGTCAAGGCTCATAACGGCGTCATCTAGTTCCTTTAAATTTAC
Organism: Candidatus Proelusimicrobium excrementi; assembly: GCF_937881865.1. Classification (NCBI taxonomy): domain Bacteria; kingdom Pseudomonadati; phylum Elusimicrobiota; class Elusimicrobia; order Elusimicrobiales; family Elusimicrobiaceae; genus Candidatus Proelusimicrobium; species Candidatus Proelusimicrobium excrementi. The sequence goes on along the minus strand of NZ_CALGEO010000048.1, from coordinate 1,637 downwards.
GCCCTGCATAACCTGCGTTAGAGGTTCGTCAAAGCCTGTATCCAAAAGGCCCGACATACGCCCGGAAATCCTTCCGCCGAAGATTTGGCTTGCCATAGCCGCCCTTTCCGCGCCGGGGCCCATATTTTTTAAAGCTTCAACCACTTTATAAAGCACAAGGCCCATATCCTTTTCGTTTTTATATTTGGATAGGACATTATCCTCCCCGTTTTTGGCCGCGCCGATAAGTTCCATTATGCGCTGGCCCATCATGTTAAACTGCGCCTGGTCTATCCCTTTTGCGGCGGCCGCGCTCTGCATGGCGGCGTACATGCCCACGCTGGTATCCATGTTATAAGCTTGGTCCTTTATGTTTGAGCTTTTGGCGAGGATATTATCAAGCGCGGAATTGATATCGTTAAGCGGGCTTAGTATTTGCGCCACAAGCCCGGCCGCCATTGTGGTCAAGCCCGAAAACTTAATCATTTTGCCGGCTTTGGCAAGCCCCTGCCCGAAGCGTTTTGTTACCTTGTTAAAACGCCTGTTCATATCCTTTTCCATTTTTGATAAAGAAGAAGTATCGCCAACGAATTTAATTAATACTATGTAAGAACCCGCCGCCATAAACCGCCGCTCCGTAAACCGCAAAATTTATCAGTTCTTCAAGGGTAAAATCCCCTTTAAGCCTGTACGCCTCCGCCATAATGTCTACACTGTGGGTTTTTTTTTAGATTTTCGCCTACGCTCTTAAGCTTTATATCCGCAATCGCCATACATACGGTTTTTATACACTCCGTTATGTAAGCCGGCCCGCACCCTGTGAGGTTTTCCCGCCCCAGCGGTATGCCGTTGGCGTCGGCGCAAAAAGCCAGCAAATCCAGCATTTCTTCTTCCGAAAGTTTGCAAAGGCCGATGGAATAAAGAATATTTTTCTCTTTATCTGGCGCGGGCAGAGCGTCAAACCAGCCGTAAAACTCTTCCTCGCTTTTAGCGGCGTGCGCCGGCGTGCAGTGCAGCCCGAAGAGCAAAGCGTTGAAAGCGCACAAAGCGTGTACGCTTTTTAGGCCCTTTAAGGGCAAAAGATTAACTTTATTCATCTTCCGCGTCCTCGCCGGTGTTTTCCGTTTCGTAGGCTTCAAGGTTCAAAGTTATATCCAGCTCCTCCGCGCCTTCGCTCATGTTGAGTTGAGCAGGTTCCTGCGTTACTATCGCATTCTTATAATAGCGCGCCTGCCCCGTCTTACGGTCTATAACATAGCAGTCCATACGGGTTTCTTCCTTATAATGCTGCCTAAGCAGCGGGAAGAAATAAGCCGGAAGGCCGGTGAGCACAATGGCTATTTTGCCGGGCTCTTTTAAGCCCTCAGTATAGACAAAGCCTTTTGAATGCTGACCGGTTGCGCCGCGGGTTAAGTGCTTGGCCTGAGCCTGCTCAACCGTAAGGCTTGAAACATAGGGCGTAAAATCATATTTCACGCCGCCTATTGAAAGACCGAAGTCGCATTTTCTTAATTGTAAAATCATTTAATTTGCCTCCTGAGTTAAAGTGCCCTGCAAACGCCATAAAGCTTTAGGCTCGGAAATGGATATATTGCCGGTTGCGATAAAATTATCGGCGGTAAGCTCCACGGTAACTTTTGCGCTTTCAATAAGCCCGG
>NZ_CALGEO010000047.1:0-20018 GCF_937881865.1 Candidatus Proelusimicrobium excrementi | reverse complement strand
TAATAAATATATAAAAGTTTTAACGATAGCAATGTTATTTTCCCTGTTCGGTGTCTCCGTTCAGGCGGCGGGCCCTTATAAAAGGGCCGGTACAAGCGCGAGCGCTTTCTTAAAGCTCGGTACCGGCGCCCCTGAAGCGCAGGCTATGGGTAATGCCTATACCGCACTTTCAAGCGGAGCACAGGCCTTGTTCTGGAACCCGGCCGGTATCGCCACCAGCACCACCAGAGAATTCCAAGTTTCCCATATGCAGTGGTATGAAGGCGTGGGCGACAGCGCGGTGGGCTATGTACAGCCTATCGGCAAGACGGTTTTGGGCGTAAGTTTAAGGTATTTGCGCTTATCCGGCGATAAACTCGACGCGAGGGACTGGGAAGGTATACCTTATGATCTTACCGGCGACGCCATTAAGGACTTTGTCGGTACGGTATCTTTGGCAAGAACATTCTTCGGCGTATTGGATATCGGCGGTACGGCCAAGTATATTAACGAAGACAACGACGGCACCAAACATGTCAACCCGGCTTTTGACGTCGGCGGTAAACTGAGAATTTCAAACAATAAATTCGTAATCGGCGTTATGGGGCAGAACCTCGGCGATACCGATGAAGTGCCTTCCGCTATAAGGGGCGGCGCGGCGATTAACACCAAATACTTTACGATTTCCGGCGAAGTGGTGGATTATGTCGATGATAAAGTAAGATACGGCGTCGGCTTGGCCATACATATACCGGAAGATTTGGTTCAAGTGGCTTCCTTTGACATAAGGGTTGGCTACTACAACCGCGAAAACACTGGCTGGGCCGAAGACGGCGACTTGGCCGAAAAAATCGGCTTGGAAACCACCTCCAAAGTTACTTTGGGATTCGGTTTTTACAGCAGCGAAGTTTTAGGTTACGGTTTGGGCCTTGATTACGCCATGATGCCTTCCGGCGCTTTGGGTACGGCCCATCAATTGGCGGTAAGACTGCAGTTTTAACTGCGGGCCGCGGGACGGCTGTTATGAAAAAAAATAAAAAAGGACAGGCGGCGGTGGAATATATTCTTACTACGGCGGCGTTATTTATAGCTTTTGTTCTTTTTTATAAATATTATACGTGGATAGTCCCCAAACAGTTTGAAAGCGGAGCGAAAATTATTCTTTCCGTATACGAACTGGAAAAGTAAATTTAAAAGATTTGTTTTATATTTCGGAGGAATTATTTATGATGAGAATCATTGCTAAAATGCACTTGGCCTACGCCAATGCGATTGAAAACGTAAAAAATAAAAAAGGACAGAATACCATCGAGTATTTGTTCATGCTCGGTATTATCGTCGTCGTGGTCGGTATCGTCGGTGGTTTGATCAAAACGTTTATGCCTGAACTCTTTGAAAACATTAAAGGCAAAATCTTGGGCCAGGCGGGCGAACTGTAATTTGAAAATGATAAAGAAACGTGATGGCCAAACGGTTATAGAGTTGATTTTGATTCTGCCGGTTTTTATGATGATAATATTTGTCGTCTTAGAGCTGGGGAATATGGCCTATCACACGATTTTGGCGCATCACGTTTCTTATGAGCTTGCAAGGGTGGGATCCCTTGTAGGCGTCAAAAAAGCGAGCGGCAAGACGGACAGCCAAAGGGTCAACAGCAAAATGAAAGAGGCCCTTAACAAAATGTTCGGCTTGAGGGGAGCTCAAAGCATGCAGTTTTCCGCAGTATTGCAAAAAACGGGTACGGACCCGCAGGTAAGAACGCATGCCAATGAAGATTTAGTCGTAACTTTGGTATACAAGGTAAATTTGTTGTTTCCTCTTACCAGCTATATTTTTGCCGACGAGCCTAAAAGGTTCGGCATAAAAAGGATAAAAGCTACGGTAAGAATGCCGGTGGAGCGCCCTCTGATAAACTGAGGGACTGTTTGGTAAGTTTTTATTTTATTAAGTTTGTATTTCGGATTTTTATTATTAAGCAGTTTTTAAAGGAGCTTTAAATGAACAAAAAGAATATTCTGCTTCCGGTAGTGATAGCTATCGCGGCAGCTTTAATATACTATTTTGTGCTTTATATGGCGCAGGGTAAGATTAAGGAAACTTCCAAAATGGAAAAGGTCGCGGTTGCGGCCGTTGATTTGCCGGAAGGCAGAATCATTACTAGGAACAATATCAGGGAAGTTGAAATCCCCACGGCTTATATACAGAAAGACGCCTATGTAATTTCCAGAGGCGCAAATATAGCCGAAATTGAAAATTTGGTTACCAAAGTCGCCATAGCAAGGGGCAATCAGATAACAAAGCCCTCCATTACCAGCTTAAGCCCGGAATCCGGCATCAGCCTTAAAGTAATGCCTTCTTACAGGGCGTTCATCCTGCCGGTTGACAGCAATGTATCCAGCTTGATTAAGCCCGGCGATAAAGTTGACGTACTGCTTACTTTTGACGCCATGATTAAAAGCGGCGGCAAAGAAAAAATGACGGCCACGATTTTGCAGGATATCCCGGTGCTCGGCGTAGGCGGCAATTTGGGCCAGGGGTTGGATTCGGCCTCAAGAGCGGCCAATGCCGAAAGGGAAGCCAACAATGCGGCGTTTTCCGACAGAGCAGTGCTCAGCTTGTCAGTGTCCCCACCGGAAGCGCAGTATTTGGCTTTGGCTCAGGAAGAAGGCGTTATTACGGTTATCGTAAGGTCTAACGGCGATACTAAAGTGTTACCGATAGAAATTTCCAGCTTCTCTAAACTGTTTAGCTAAAGGGATTTAAAATTATTTAAGGAAATTAAAACTATATGAAAAATAAAAAACATGTTTTAAAAGCTTTAACCTTACTATTGGCTTTGGGCGCGCTTGCCGTAAGCGCCCACGCCAAGAAGACGGAACTTGTGGCCGTCAGTGCGGATATCGTTGAAATCAGCGGTTCTTTAACGACTTCGAAAGGCTTTGCCTGGAACCAGCTGTTGGATTTCAGCGAAAGCGAAATACCGGGCATATTTTCAATAGGCGAGTTTGAGAGAAAATCTTTGCTTAACACCCGTTTGAAACTCATGGAAAACGAAGGCAAGGCGCAGATTCTTTCCAACCCCAAGGTTATTGCTCGTTCCAATACCAGCGCCAACTTTTCCGCGGGCGGTCAAATTCCGTACCCGGTGGTAAGCGACAGGAACGTCGGCACCGAAATGAAGGAATACGGCGTCAAGCTGGACGTAATGCCGACGATTATCCCCGAAAGGAACAATATCATAGTAGTACAGTTGGAAATCGAACTTTCCAACCCGGATTATTCCCGCTCCTTGACGATTAACGGTTCCACGGTGCCTTCCATGACCAAAAGGTTTTTACGTTCGGAAGTGGAACTCAGCAGCGGTGAAACTTTGGTTATCGGCGGCCTTAAAAGCAGCACCAGAAGCGTAGCCGAAGACAGAGTGCCCATACTCGGCAAAATCCCTTTGATAGGTTTGCTTTTTAAGAATAAAGACATTACGGAAGAACAGAGATCCCTCTTCTTATTCATTACGGTAGAAATCGTGGAGTAACTTTATGGAAGATACGCAGGCTTTATCCGGCACACCCAGAGTAATAGCTTTTACGGGGCCTAAAGAGGGCGTCGGTAAGACGACTCTTGTGCTAAATTTGGCGATAGCTTGGGCCGAAATGCAAAAAAGGCCTGTGCTTATAGTTCCGCTTGATCCTTTGGCTAGGCAGGAACACGGGTTTTATTTGGGCATCAGAAAGCCTGTTACCGTGGCCGATCTCGTACGCGCTTTAGGTTCCGGCGCGATAGCCATAGCCGGCGGTCTTTTAAGAGGTAAAGTTTCCATGACGCAGGTGGGCGTCGGCGTACTGCCGCTCGGTTCCACCAGACAGGAGGTTTCTTTAATATCTCCAAAAATCCTGCTGCCGATGCTTTCCAGGCTTCAGCAGACTTTTGATATTTTCCTTGATGTGGATTCCAGCTTTCCTATGGAATCTTTCGCCTTTGATATTGCCGACAAAATCTTCTGGGTTACAAACTGCACCCGCTCCCATTTAAACACCGCGGTTGCCATGTTTACCGATTTTAAGGAAATGCACTTCCCTATTGACCGCATAGAAATAATCTGCAACCAGTATAACTTGCCCGGCGCGATAGATCACGAGGAAGTAAACCAATTTTTTATCAAATTAGGCCGCGAACCGATAGTATATCTTACCTGGGAAGAAAGCGTATTTGAATCTTCCAATAAGAGGGAAATAGAAATATTGGTCAACCGCAGTTCCCTTTGGGTTCAGGAAGGCCTTAAACCGATTTTAAAAGTTATTGAAGATACACCGGCCGGCGAAAAGAACTGGTCCACGGTGGTGCCCGACAGCGAATTCGTGTCCGCTTCCAAAAATATTTGGGAGGCCGCCACGGCCTTAAGCGGCGTTGCGAAAGGGCCCAATCATATAGACGGCGGGGATTCCGATCTTTCTTATTGGGATTCTTTAAAACAGCAGGTTCATAAAGACGTAATTAAAACTTTGGAAGTTGAACGTATCGTCATCAGCGAAGAAGGCAGCCAAAACGAGCAGACCAGAAAGCGCGTTTCGGTAATTATTGACGAAGTCCTGCGTAAAAAGGCCAATGTACAACTTTCAAGGGATCAAAAAGTCAGATTTATCAACGAACTTTTGGACGAAATCTTGGGCCTCGGCCCTCTGGAAGCTTTGATGAGGGACCCGTCCGTTACCGAAATCATGGTAAACGCCTATGATAAAATCTTCATAGAGCAGAAAGGTAAACTTACCCTTACAAGGTATAAATTCCGCAACAATGACCAAGTCGTACAAGTCATTAAAAGGATTGTGGCCCCGCTCGGCAGGCGTATTGACGAATCCGTCCCGCTGGTCGACGCGAGGCTTAAAGACGGTTCCCGTGTAAACGCGATTATCGCGCCTTTGGCGGTTTCCGGGCCTTCGCTCACGATAAGGCGTTTCTCCCAAAAGCCGTTCGGACCGGAAGATTATTACCGCTTCGGCACCATTGACAGGCCGACGATGTACTTCCTTGAGTGCTGTGTCAAACTCAGAAAGAACATTATTATTTGCGGCGGTACAGGTACAGGTAAAACAACATTTTTAAACGCTCTTTCCAGCTATATTCCGGAAAACGAGCGTATCGTAACCGTGGAAGACACCGCGGAGTTAAGACTTCAGCAGGAACACTGGGTTTCTTTGGAAAGCAGGCCGGCCAACATTGAAGGCAAAGGCGAAATAACCATTAAAGATCTTGTTAAGAACTGTCTGCGTATGAGGCCGGACAGAATCGTAGTCGGTGAGTGCCGCGGCGCGGAAGCTTTGGACATGTTGCAAGCCATGAACACCGGCCACGAAGGTTCTTTGGCCACGATTCACGCCAATACTCCGCGCGACGGTTTAACCCGTCTTGAAGCAATGTGTATGATGGCCAGTGCGGATTTGCCGATTTGGGCTATCAGGGAAATGATTTCCTCCGCCGTGAATATGATAGTTCAGCTTTCAAGGTTCTCTGACGGAAGCAGAAAGGTTACTTACGTAACGGAAATTTGCGGGCAGAAAGACAATGCAATACAAAGCAATGATTTGTTCCGCTATATCCAAACCGGCGTAAACAAAGAAGGGAAAGTGGAAGGCGTTTTCGCCGCGACGGGCGAACTGCCTACATTCTTCCGCGAGTTTAAAGCCAAAGGCATTGACGTGCCCAAGGAAACTTTTGACCGCCCGGATACTTCGGTCCGCAAGGAAGAAGCGGCGGCTTAAGGATTAAAATATGAAATTGCTCAGAAATATTTTTATAGCTTTGTCGGTCTTGGCGGCGGGTGTTTCGCAATCATACGCTCAGCGTGTATTTACGGAAAACCAAAGCGAAAGGATAGCCTGCGCCAAAGAAAGGCTTTACGCAATTTATACTTTCTTGGACGCTTCAAAACCGAGCGACCAAAAAAAATACGAACCTGCCTCCTGCGGTACCGGCGCCAAAGGCGTGAATATGCCTAAATATCTGGAAAAGATACTGCCTGAAATGGATATGAGAAGATTATGGCAGGTTTCCGGCGAAGGCAGCGGTACGGAATTTTACAGCGAAGCCGAAATTTGGCGTCAGCCGATAGGCTTGGTGTTCAACTTTTTGGAATTGATGGAACAAATCGACAGCGGCAGCGCGTATACCACTACCGAAACGGTTGAAAGAATTACAAGATTTAAAACCCAAATGATGGTTTATATCGACAGGCTTAAAAGCAGACCTTCAAACTATGAGCTGCGCACAAGTATGGAAGGCCGCGGCCGCTCGATAATCGCCACTTTGGATTTGATTGATTCCGAAATGGGCAGCGTATTGGAATCGTTTAAAGTTTCGCCCAGATTGTGGCGTTCCAAATTCAGGAAGGCCGTTATGGGCATAACGACGCTTTCAAACAGCCTTTACGGTGATATTGTTACGGTTAATCCGCGCTTAATGCCGCTGGAACTTTCCATGGAAGATAATAAAAAGAGTTCTGCCGATATTTACAGGGCCCAGCGCGACAGAAAATTAAAGGCCGACAACAGCCTTATGATAACCGTTTTTATGCTTATAGGCACTTTGGCCGTTTTTATCAGCGGGTATATGCTGATTTCGGATAAAAACGACCAGCTCACCAAAGCCATCGGCCAGTATATGCAGAAAAGTTCCGTTTGGGCCGACGACTTCAGCAGACAGTTTTTGGATATTAACGTAAAATACATAGTCTTGGGCACTTTATTGCTGTTCTGCGTAGTCGGTGCGATATTCGGCACCGGCGTGGGCGGTTTTACGGGAGTCTTGCTCTTTGCGGTATTTTTCGCCTTGGGTCTTACTTTCGGGCTTAAAATGCCGGGTATAGTTTTAAATATCCTTAAAAGACGCCGCGGCGAGAAAATAAACGCCCAGCTTATGGATGCTTTGATTTTGCTTTCAAACTCCCTTAAATCGGGTATGGATATCGTACAGGGTTTTGATATGGTTTCAAGGGATTTAAGGCCGCCTATATCGGAAGAGTTTTCTTTGGTAATCAAAAACTATAAATTGGGCTCTCCTTTTGAGAAAGCTCTTGAAGGCATGGAAGACCGCGTGGACTCAAGGCTGCTTTCCTATATGGTTAAAGCAATAGTTTTGCAGCGTCAGGTCGGCGGTAATTTGACGAAGATTTTTGAACGCATCGTGGAGAACATCAGGGAAGAAAGCAAGCTGGAAGAAAAGCTGCAGGCCATGACGGCCCAGCAGAGAATACAGGCCATAGTCGTCGGCGTAATGCCTTGGGTTATGGTCGGCGTAATGTTCATGTTCCAGCCCGACATTATGGTAAGCTTTTACACCTCTACGGTGGGTATTATAGTACTGGCTTTTTGTATATTCTGGATCGGCGTCGGTATTAAACTGGTAAACAAATTAGGGGAGATAAAGGTATAATTATGAACATGGGTACATATACGGTAATTATGCTTATTGTGGCTTTGTTCGGCTCCATAGCCGTGATGGTGGCCGTCTTGAGGTTACTTTCTCCGGCGGAGGAAAAGACCAACATCGCCGACTTGGAGGCCAAGCAAATAAAGTCCACCTCTAGCTTCGCGAGGTTGCGCCCTCAGGAGAGGTTTATAGACAGGGTCGCCTTGTTTACCCTTAACACTTTTAAGTTGCAAAAGCCTCTGGAAGAAATTTGCATGCTTATGGGAAGCCCGGCAAAGCCTCAGCCGGTTGATATTTTGTATTATAAAATATATTGCGCGATAGGCCTTCCTATTTTGCTTATGCTGGTGTTTAAATCGCCTATACTTATAGTAACCGCGCCTTTGGGCTTTTATCTGCCGGATTTGAAATATAAGGGCGAGATACAAAAGCGTCAGCAGGAAATGCTGGGCAACTTCGCCACTACGGTGGACTTGACGGCCCTGATTATTGAATCCGGTTTGGATTACATGACGGCTTTTGAAAGGATTATAAAAATAGCCAAACAGAAAACTTTGCTTGAAGTTGAGATTGAAAAAACTTTAAATGAAACCAAGCTTGGTTATTCCCGCCGCGAAGCTTTGGAAAGACTGGCGGCGCGTACGGGCGTTCAGGATATACGTTCTTTCGTCGGGTTGATAGTACAATCGGACGAATTGGGTACAAGCTTGGTAGAACTGCTTAGGAACTTCTCCACGGACTTAAGATTCAGAAGGCTTAACAAAGCGGAGAAACTTGCGGCGCAGGCTTCCACCAAAATGTTAATACCGCTGTTTATTTTCATTTTCCCGGTGGTGTTCATTTTGATTCTTGCGCCTATGCTGGCTAATTTTATGATGGGCGGTTTGCCCTTTTAAGAGGAAAAATTTATGAAGAAATTATTATTTATTATACCTTTGGCGCTTACGGCGCTCAGTCTTAACGCGGCAGACAGGCCCATGAGAGAAAAGGGCAAGGAAGCCGGCATGCTGCTGGACTTGCAGAAGATATCGCTGGGCACGATTTCAAACGTCGAGCAGAAAAAGCAATATCTTTCCACCGTCCAGCTTGAAAAACAGCGCATTCAGAATTACACGCTGAGAATGGTCTATGAAAACGCCTATGACCTTTACCGCCGCGGGGACTATCAGCGCGCGTATGAACTTGCCAACGTGATTTTGAGCATAGATCCCAGCCTTACCAAAGCGCAGACTTTATCCAAAGAAGCCGGGCGTATGGCCACTTACGGCACCCTTTCGGAAGACGAAATCATCAATATGAAGTATGAAGAAGGTATAAACCTTTATAAACACGGCAGATTAGTTGAGGCTCAAAGCAAATTTGAAGAAATTTTAGTTCTTCGTCCGTCCGATTCCAAAGCGAAAGACTGGGTAAAACGCATTGACAACGAAATCGCCGAAGAACATACCCGCCGCGGCTATTACGCTTATAAAAACGGCGATTACAATGAAGCTTTAAACCAATGGTACAGCGTACTCATAATAAAGAAAGAAGACGCCGGCCTTACGGCGAAAATAGCGGAAGTCGAAGCCGAAATGAAAAGGGAAGAAAATCAGAAAACTTTAAACAAAGCTTTCAGCTTGTATTCTCAGGGCAAACTTATACCCGCTTACAGAGAATTTGAAAAATCTTTGGAGATACAGCCCGGCGAACAGCAGACGCAGAAGTTTACCATGCAGCTTAAAGAAGAAATCGCCAAAGGCTATTTTGAAGCCGGGAACAAAGCTTACAGCAACAAAAAGTACAATACGGCCGTGGCAAATTGGAAAGAAGCCAAAAACTGGGGCTATAACCAAAATGACGTCGCTATGAACATCAAAAGCGCGGAAGCTGCCAAATTGAGGGCCGCTCAGGCAAAGAGGGAAGCCGCAAATAAACCCGCTCCCGCTGCTCCGGCGACTCAGCCCGATTCCGTGCCGGTGCCGGTTCCCCAGCCGATACAGACCAACCTTCTTGAGGGTGAAGACAGCGCGGCCACTCCTATAACGCCGCAGCCTTCAGCCCCGCAAGATGTGGGCGAAAATGACTTCCCTACGGCTAATTTGACGGGAAATCAAACCATGATTTCGGAAGATGCAAGGCAGGCCTCCAACGCCAGGTATATTGTCGGTTCAAAATATTATGCCGAGGGCGATTGGGTAAGAGCGAAGGCGGAGTTCCAAGCGGCCTTGCAGCTTAATCCCGAAAATTCCGAAGCGGCTTTGGCTTTAAAGAGGATTGACGCCAAAGTAAACAGCGGTTCGGCGTTGTAGGTGCTGATATGATTAAGAAAATAAGCATACGTTGGTTTTTATGGTTTGCGCTTGTAGCGGGATACGCCCTTATTTTAGGAGCTTTGCTGTACTTTAATTTGTTCAAGCGCGTTTTTGACGCCAATTTGCAGGATCACATAATCAATATCGTAAGGACGAACGCCAATGTGCTTATTGACGGGCTTGTTGCGCGCGATCTTATAACGATACCGGAGATTGATCTTATCTCCTCTTGGCCGCGCCATGATCCCAGGATTTCCAATATCGTTTATTTTAACGGGAACGGCAAGATAAGATGGCATAAAGATACGGAAAAAATAAATAAATCTTTGGCGGAGTACCACCGCGGAGGTTTCTTGGATACGGACGCCGTACTTGAGGCCCTTAATATGGGCATATACAGAGTGGCTTTGAAGAATGACGGTTCCGCTTACGATATAGCCGTTCCGCTTAAGGCCAAAGACGGAAAAGTCGCCGGCGTAATAAGTTTTGACGTATCCAGAGATGACGTTAAAAAGGAGATCAACAACGCTTTGGTAAATTATTTGGCGGGTTCGGTTCTGATATTTATACTCATGGGTATAGTTCTGTATATCTTTGTGATAAAGAACGTAACGCGCCCGATAGTGGCTTTAACCGACAGCATTGAAAATATTTCGACAAAAAGTTTCCAGCTTGATTTTATGGAACGCAGCGACGAAGTCGGCGAACTTGCAAGAGCTGTGCAGAACTTTTTGAGCAAGGTTAAAAAGGAGCTTGAAGAAAGGGAAATCCTTGATAAAAGCCGTCATCATTACGAACAGGAATGGTGGTCTTCGGTATTGGCCATAACGATACCCAAAGGCAGCCGCGCTTTGGTTGTTGACGAAAACAACAACGTAATGCACGCCAATTTTGAGCTTGCAATTAAGAAAGAAGGCCCTATCCACTTGCTGGATATATTCGGCGGAACTCAACAGGATATAGTGCATATAGTGGGGCAGGCTATGGATAATCCGGGCAAAATCTTCCGCGCAAAAACGCAAAGCGGCGGAAGGGCTTTCGGAATAAAAACTTTGCAGCTTTCTTCAAGGGGCAGCATAGTGAGGACCGTTATCGTGCTGGAGCCTCTGGCCGCGGCCAAGAAATAGTTTTTTAAGGAGATATTATGAAGCTTGAAATAAAAAATATAAATTTGGTTTCCGTCGTATTTTCGGTATATCCGCTGGTGCTTTTCGTACTCAGCTTTTTAAACGCCGTCTTCGCAATAGGCGATTTGAGCGACTACACTTTAATGCAGAAAATAATGCAGATAGTGCTTTGGACTTTGGCTCAAACCCTTACTTTGACGGTGGTTTCCTTAGCCTTGGTTTTTGTATACAACCTTTTGTGCTCTTTCGGCATCAGGGGCATCAGATTTGATATAGAAGAAGCGGGCGTCGAATCCGAAGCTGTGGAAGAAACTTCCGCTCGGTAATATTCATCAGGAGGAGTAAATTAAATGAGAATCAGCAAAGTAATGACTTTTGTTCTGTCCTTTGCATTGCTTTCCGCGGGTGCAGCTTTTGCCGCGCCGGCCAAGAAAGCCGCCAAAGCCAAACCCGTAACGATTACCGTTGTTGAAATGACGGGCAACGCCAACGGCAGCCAGGATGAAGGTCTTAACGAGGGGCTTAAACAATTTATCGGCGGAGAAGTCGAAATTGTAAAAGTTGACAGAGAGGCCGCTCTCAAGGATCCCAAATATAAAGGTTTAAATATGGATTATATGCCTTTGTATTTGGTTGAAAAAACTAAAGTTACGGAAGAAAAATTCGCCGAACCCATCAAATACGGCCAACTCGCCGTCACTGATGATTTTATCGTGTTTGAAAAACAGACCAGACACGGCGTATACGCCAATAAAGAAGCCGTACCGAACCAGCTGGAGATTTTCGTAATGTCCCAGTGCCCTTACGGCGTTTTGGCGGAAAACAGAATCATCGACGCCATGAAGCTTGACAAATTGCCCAAAGACGTCAACGTCAATATCAGGTATATCGTCAGCGAAGGCAGAAACGGGCAGGAATTTAACAGCTTGCACGGCGACGCCGAATGGGAAGAAAACGTAAGACAGCTGATTATCAAGAACAAATATCCCAAGAAATTCTGGAAATATCTTGAAATCAGAAATAAAAATTACCAGTCCAGCTTGTGGGATCAGGCCGCCGAACAGGCCGGCATTAACCCCAAAGTTTTCAGAAAATACTGGAACGAAGGCGTTAAAATGCTGAAAGAAGAAGTCAAACACGCCGAAGAATATAACGTAAACGGTTCCCCTACCGTAATTTGGGAAGGCAGAGTCGTTACGGATATGGGCAGCTTGGCCGAAATCCCCGGTTTTGAGGGATTGGCGCAGACTTACGGTTCAGCCGCCGCTCAGGCCCCTGCCGGACAGTGCTAATATAAATTCTGTTTGCAGTTGATTGGGGCATAAGAGATTATGCCCCAATTTTTTAATAAATTTTGATTTAATACCCGGTTTTGCGTAATACACCCGGGCTGTGATATGAAAAGCGGACATTTGAGATATACTATTTTCGCCGTAATAACGGCGGCGGCTTTGATTCCTGCGGTTTTGATTGTTTTTTATATGATGCAGGCCGGCGGAGCCGTGCTCAAAAACGAACAGAAAGAAAGATTTGAAATGTTCAATGACCGTTTTTCAAACGAAGTTTCCGCCTACCTTTCGCGCAATGAAAGGCTTATAGAAACTTTTCTGGAAATCCGCGCGGCCGGATATATGGACGACGAAAATTACTCCAAGCTTGTGGAAGTTTTCCTTGCCAAAAACAAGTCCGTAATAGGCATATCTTTCTTAAATCAAAACGGAAGGGAAATATCCTATCACGGCATGCGGCCAAAAATATCCTACGGCGGCATTTTGCCGGATATAATAAGCGAAACTATAGACAATAAAAAAGTTTTTGTAGGTTCCTTGAACAAAAATCCTTCAAAGGGCTTGCTTTCTTTGGCGATGTCTTTCCCCGATTCCTACAAAGGCGTAAACAGGGCCGTGCTGGTTCAGTTCGACATGAAGGATTTGGAGGAGTTTATCAAAACCTCCGTTTCCAAAGAAGATTTAACTTTAATTTTTACCAAAAACGGTTTTTTGATTTTTTCCAGTACGGGCGGTTTAAGCACCGAACTTGATAATGCCTATGATTTGCAAATAAATCGCCTTGTGGGCTTGGCTAAAAACGGCTCTTACGGTTTTGCGGAAGTGCAGGGCTACAGCGGCGTTTTGGGGGAGATCTCTTCCGCCGGGTGGCTCGTTTTTACGGGCAAAGCGTCAAACGAGCTGGTTCTGCCGTTTAAAGATTATTTGCTGGGTTCTCCTTTGCTTTTGGCCGTTCTTTGTTTGGTTGTTTTGGCGGCTTTGCTGATTTTGAGCGCCTATTTATGCAGTGTCATTTTAAGGCCGGTAAGAGCAATGACCAAAGCCGTAATCGCCCTTGAACAAGGCTCCGAAACGCCGTATCTGCCCGCTCCCGATAACGAAATAGGCGTATTTTCCAAAGCTTTTGCGCGTATGCTTGATACCATAAAAATGCAATTTGACGAAATGCGCCAGGAACGCCAGGATCTTGAGGAACTTAACCAATCTTTGGAGCTGCGCGTCGGCAGCAGAACCAAAGAGCTGAGAACCGCTTTAAACGAACTTATAAAAAAGGAAAGGCTTGCGGCTATCGGGCAAATGGCCTCGATAGTCAGCCATGAAATTAAAAACCCTTTAGCCGTAATAAAAAACGCCGTCTATTTGATAAAAATGCGCTTGGGCGAAAAGGCCGAACCCAAAATACTCAAAAATATTTCCGTTATAGATCAGGAAATACAGCAGGCCAACGGAATTATTGAAGAAATACTCGGTTACGCCAGAAGCCGCGAACAAATCCTTACGGTTACGGATTTAACGCTTTATATGAAAGAGATTTTGGCTTCTTATCCAATGCCGGAAAATATTAAAGTCGTTACGGAATACGCTCCTTTGCAGCTGCCGGTAAAAATCGACACCGAAGAAATGAAGCAGGGCATCAGGAACATAATCGGCAACGCGGTGGAAGTCATGCCCGACGGCGGCCAGCTTATAGTAAAAACTCTGGTCGGCGGCAATTATACCGCGGTTTTAAGCATTCGCGACAGCGGCCCCGGGATTCCCAAAGAGATAAGGGAAAATATCTTCGCTCCGTTTTTTACCACAAAAGCCAGGGGCACCGGTTTGGGCTTGGCCGTGGTAAAGAAAGTGGCCGGAAGGAACAATGCCCAAATTGAGCTTGTCAGCGAAGAAGGCAAGGGTACAAAAATAAGCATGATTTTTAAAATGCACAGGGATTAATTATGATTGACAGTGAAGAAAAACAGGTAAAAATTTTGGTTGTTGACGACGACGATAATCTGCGCGGCACTTTAAGCGAACTTTTGGAGCTTGAAGGCTATGACGTCTATCAGGCCGGAAGCGCAAAGGAATGTATGAACCTTGTCGAAAATGATTTTTTCAACGTGATTTTGATGGACTATAACTTGGTTGACGGCACGGGGCTTGACGTCGTAAAAAGCATAAGGCGTTTTAATACGCAGTCGCAGGTTATAATGATAACGGCGCACGCTTCTTTAAACACCGTAATAAAAGCCATACAGGAATCCGTTTACGACTTTTTGGTAAAGCCGGTGGACTTTGACCATTTAAAACGTACAATCAAAATGGCCATGGAAAAGTTCCGTTTGGAACAAAGCAACCGCCGTCTTTTGGAACAGCTTAAGCAAACCAACGCGGATTTAAGCAATTTAAACAGTATGAAGAGCAAATTCTTTTCCATAGTGTCCCATGACCTTTCCAATTCCCTCATGGCGCTTAAGATGAGCTATGACATGCTCCAAAAAACTATCAAATCCCCGGATGAAAACCAGCTGCGCAAAATGCAGTATATGAATGACAGCCTCGGGCAGATATTTCTGCTGGTTAAAGATCTTGTGGACTGGGCCGCGATAGAAAAGGGAAAACTGCGGCTTGAAAAGTCCGAATTTGAACTTACTTCTTCCATAAAAAACGCTTTTGAAATTTTCAAAGAAAAGGCTAAACTTAAAAATATAGATATGTCTTTCGCCGGAAAAGAGGAAATAAAGGTTTTCGGCGATCCCAAAAGGATAAGGCAGGTTATATCCAATATAACGGAAAACGCCATACGCCATACTCCCGAAAACGGCAAAATAGGCATATCGGTAGTGAAAATTGACGCCAAAAATGCTAAAGTGTCTGTTAAGGATAGCGGCGCGGGCATAGATCCGGCCGAAACTGAAAATTTATTTAAAAGTTTTTACCAGAAAGGTTCCGGCGGACGTTTGGGACTGGGCCTTTCCATAGCGCAGGATATAGTAATTAATCACGACGGTAAAATTTGGGCCGAGAGCGAAGGAGAAGGCTGCGGTTCCACTTTTAGTTTCACCCTGCCCATTATAAATTAGGAGAAGGATTATATGCCAGCCAAGAAAAAAACAGTTAAAGTGCTTATTGCTGACGACCAAACTCTTTTCCGGGAAGGTATAAAAGATGTTCTTACCGGGGAAAAGTGGATAGAAGTCGTAGGCGAAGCCGCCGACGGCGAAGAGGCCGTTGCTCTCACTAAAAAACTCAAGCCCGAAGTCGTGCTTATGGATATAAAACTGCCTAAACTTGACGGTATTTCCGCAACCAGGCAGATAAAAAAGAATCATCCCGAAGTAAACGTTTTGATGCTTTCCAGTTTTGAAGACGAAGCACACGTAATGGAAGCCATACAGGCGGGGGCGAACGGATATCTTTCCAAAATGCTTCCTGCGGCGGAACTTGTAAATTCCATAAGAACTTTTACTTCCGAAGGGCTTATGATACCCCAGCAGCTTATGGGCAAGCTTTTGCAGGGCCTGAGGAAAATGGGCGACGGCGGAGCGCCGGCCCAAGCCACGCTGACAAAAACGGAAGTGCGCGTGCTGGATTTGCTCGGCCGCGGCATGAGCAATAAAGAACTTGCTTTGGAACTCGGCTGCAGCGTAAAAACCATAAAGAACCATTTAAACAGCGCGTTTCACAAGCTGGACGTAACCAGCAGAACCGAAGCCGTGGTAAAAGCGATAAAACAGGGGATAATATCTTCCGACAGGTAATATCCCGGAGGCGTAATTTTATGAAATGTCTTAAAAGCGCATTGCATTTGGTAAAATCCGAAAGAGGCCAGCAGACGGTGGAATTCCTTCTGATGCTCGGCGCGGTGGTTACTTTCGTTTTGGCTTTTACGATAACTTTTCATAAGGAAATCGCCGGCGGTTTCTTTACCGTAATAGGCAAGATTTTGGGCTGACGGAGGGGGAAATGCCGTTTTGCTTTAAAATGATAAAGAATAAAAAAGCGCAGATAGTTTTACCGGCGATATTGCTGATACCGACTATCTTGCTTGTAATTTATCTTTTGCTTGAAACGACAAAACTTTCCAGGGAAAAAATCCGCCACCAGTTTGCTTTGGATACAGCCGCTTTTACGGAGCTGACTTCCGCCTCGAACTATTTAAACGCCACCGCATACACAAACGGCGCGTTCCCGTTCAGATTATTCAGGGAGAATTTTACTCCTACCGAAAAAGTCTTCGGCCCTAAAAGTAACCCCGAGCAAAAGGAGCTCAGTTTGTACGAGTTGTTTTACAGGGGCGGGGCATTCCCGGCTTTGGGCGACGACGGGGATTGGAACAGCGCTCCTAAAGACACTGACACCGAATGGGAACTTAAATTTTATACGGAAGAAAGCGAAGAAAGAAGCAGCTGGAACACCCCTAATCCGCCCAATATAAGCGACCAGACTTTTTATCCGGTTATGTCCAAAAATTACGCCGATAATTATGCTATCGGCTGGAACCCGGACGCGGTAAAATTATACGTGCTGATATACTATTTTTTAAGTCAAATTTACGAAGATCAGAAAAACGTTTATCTTAAGCTCAGCAAGGAAGGGGAGTTCTTCCGCAAAGGTTATTATCTTAATGTCGGTTCCGGCGGCTGCAAACTCAGCGAGTGCGGCAGAGAGGGCGCAAAGAACTTTAAAGAATATAAAGTTCAAACGGAGCCCGTATATATAAAGAAAATTAAATTTTATTACGTAAACCCCGATGACTACAGCGATGAAACAAGGGAAATTCCTTTTGACCTTGAAGAGCAGGAAATGTTTGACGGGCGTCTTTACCAATACTCTTACGTAAGCAGGAGTTACGCCAGTAAACTAAGAAGGCTGTATAAAGGCATAGACGTAACCCAGCCGTTTAAAGCTCCCAGCAATTACTTTAACGTCAATTTGGAAAAATTCAGGCCGCGCAATCACGTGCGCGCGGCTTTGCAGTGCACTAAGGAAAGTAATAACTGCATTTGGCCGAATCCTACGCCTAAATATCAAGTGAGGCTGTTCCCGTGAACTTATTTAAATTAATTTCTTCCCGCAGAGGCCAAGCCACCACGGAAGTGGTGTTGCTGTTCCCGATATTTTTTATTTTAACTTTGTTCATCGTTAAAATATACGGGCTTTTGGTTATCGTCCAAAAGACGGAAATAGCTTCTTTTTATGCGGCAAAGCGCTGGCAGCTTGAAAGCCACCGCGCCACCAAATACGCAGACGGCTGGGATAATACTTTCCTTAAAAAAGATATAGAAAAGAAAGTTCTTGATTATATAGGTTTCAATAATGCTGCCACCAGGAAGTTCCTCTCTCTGCGTAAAGTGGAACTTGATATAGAGCGCACTTCTGTATGGAACAACGTGGTTTTGAAAGTTAATACATATCCGCCCAATATACCGTTTTTATGTTCTTACGATATAAGGCAAGTATGCAAGCGCCCCTACGGTGCGGCGTGCGAGCGCGGCTATAATTTTATATGCAATAAGGGCGGCACCATTGAGGTTATAAAAGCCGTACCTAACAGGGACAGGCCTATAAGCTTCAGGCTGCCTATGTCAAAAGCAAAGTAAAGGTTGGCTTTTAAAAACGGGTCGTCATTTGACTGCTTGCAAAAAGTTTGTTGTAAAAAATTGCGATATTGACAAATTATAAATTTGTTTGTAAACTTTCAGTAGGCGTATAACGCCTTGAATTTAGCTCCGTGTTTGAGGATATCCCGGTTTTAGTGGGGTATCGGTCAGCAGGAGCCGCAATTTTTGTATATAATTTTAAAAAGTTTTAAAAATTTATTTTAAGAGGGTATCAATATGGCGGTGGTATTAAAAAGCAATAACGGCGGCGGCAAAAAAAACCCCGTAAGCGCATGGCTGGGCTACGGCGCGGTTGCGGTTTTCGGCCTTGCCGTTGTGGCTACGGCTTTTATGGGCGGCGGCAAAGCTCCCGACCCTATGGATTCCGCTTACAGCTATTCCGATTTTAAGGATTTGGCGGATATGCCTTTTTCCAACGAAGAAGCCGAAGCGGAGCTTCTTTCAAGCGTAAGATACGGCGATATCGCCAAGAACGATTTAATCAACGCTTTATTCAGCGAAGAAGATAAAGAAGCCCGTAAGGCGGACGATGCTTTAAAAGGCGTGCCTGAACCGCCGGACGCGGAATATGCCGAGGCCGCCAAAGCCAAAGCTAAGGTTCGCACCGCCAAGGAAAAGTACTATCGCAGCAGAGCCGCGGCCAAAGCGGCGGTGGCTCAAAGGACGTCTAAGAATGCTTTGTCTTCTTCCGGCGGGATAAAAGTGGGCAGTGCAAGCAGCGGCGTAAGTTCCACCATTTGGCGCGCCGACGATAAAAAGAACGGCAAAACATCTTCAGCCGCGGCGGCGTCTTCATCCTCTTTAAACGCGCAGCTTGCCAAAGACGTTAAGAATATTAACAACAGGGGCGGTTTTATGGCCGCTTATGAAAAGAGCCGCGCTGCCGCCAACGCCAATAATCTGGAAGACGCTCACGCCCTTGCGGCGGACGCTTTCCAAAACGCCGGGGATTTGGAAGGTGATTTAAACGGCGATTTGGAAAAAGCCGCTGAAGGCCTTGATTTGAACAAAATGATGGGCGAACTTGACAAAGATAAATTAGCCCGCGCCGCCAGCAATTTGGACGACGGTTTGGATAAAGCTAAAAACGACGCCGATAATAAAGATAAGAATAAAAAAGATTATAAATGCGACGGCGCCTCTATGAACGGCAAAATAGACGCAGGTTGTATGATGAATGAACTATTCGGCGTTATGATGGATTTGGGCAAGCAGGCATTATCCTCATTATTAAAAGGAAATAAATCTGCGGAAACCGCTGCCGAAAATGCTGCAAGACTCAGTGAAATTGACAATGAAATGAGCGGTTTGGATAAATCTTCGGAAGAATACAAAAGGCTTTCTGCCGAAAAGGCTTATTTAAGTGCTCCCGGCGGAAGTATAAAAGGCTGGGCTAAATTCAGCAAAAACAAGTATAAAGATGGCAAAACTTCCGGTAATTCCAATAGCGATAAGCCTGATAATCTGCTGAGTCTTCCGTCGGATGCTAACGGGGCTTAATTAATAAGTTTGTTGTTGGCGTTGACAATTTATAAATTTGTTGGTACACTTTAAGTAGGTACTTAAAGTGTACCGTAAATTTAGCTCCGTGTTTGAGGATTTCCCGGCGGTAATGGGATATCGGTCATCAGGGGCCGGTTTTATTATATATATAATTTGGAAGACAAAATTTAAGCTTGTTAATTTTTAAGAGGGAAATATGTCTATAATCATAAGGAATGCAAAAGACGGAAAAAGAGGGGACGGCAAAACCCAGGCTTATACTTGGGCCGCGTGTATAATGGTATTGGTTTTTGCGGTATCAATAGCGGCGGCTGTAAAAGGATCGGGCAATAAAAACAGTTCTCAGGAAGCCTATCGCAAACAAGCTTTTGATTTGGGCAATATGCCTTTCAGCGATGACTCGGCCGAGGCGTATTTATTGGCTTCCAATAAATATAATGATATAGCCAAAAACAGTTTAATAAACGGTTTGTTCTCAAAAGAGCAGAAAGAAGAACGCCAAGAATCGGATGCTTTAAACGGTGTTCCCGCCGCGCCGGATAAAGAATATAAAGCCGCTCAAGCAGAACAGGCGGCAAAGAAAGCTCGTTCAAGCAGGCCGGCAAAAAAAGCCGTTAAGAACCAAGCCCCCACAAGGCCTTCCGGCAGTTTGAGCAGCGGTTCTATGGCGACGACTTCCGGCGGTGGCGGCGGCGCGCGCGGCACGGTTTGGGGCTCAGGCAATAAAGGTGTTTCAACGGGTGGCGGCTCCAAAATGCAGGCAAATCAGGCGGCATTGATAAATCAGGTAAAAAACGGGAA
>NZ_CALGEO010000046.1:0-3225 GCF_937881865.1 Candidatus Proelusimicrobium excrementi | reverse complement strand
GTACGGCGGTTAAAGCTGGGTAGCGGCCGGTATAATCCTGTTCTATAAAAAGCATGGCTTTTTTATTAAAAGCCCGCGCGTCGCCCGGGTATCCCATAAGATAAAGTTCGCCGCCGAACCCTTCAATAGGGCGTAAAGAAAGATTTAAAGGCGTGCGGCCATCAAAAATACTTTGCTTGCGCGGAAGAAGAAGGGCTAAATCCAATGCGTCTCGCTCCGTGGTTCTGGCTATTACGTCGGCTTCAAATTCTTCCCCGTCCGAGTCCGTCAAAGTTACGCTTTTTGATTTGCCCACCACATGGCTGTTTGTAAGCAGTAAGCGCATTCCCAAATATTCCGTAAAGAATGCCGTACCCGTCATATAAGAAGGCGTAATGACGGAAAACGTACTGTTTTTATAAGCAGAAACGTCATATCCGCCCAGCTTCTTGCGCCATGGCGCAAGATAATCTTCCCGTCCGAAAAGCCACGCCAAATCCTTTTTTATTCCCGCGTAGAAAGCTTGTCGTTCCGGCGTTCTCGCCGGGACGTATGAGAGCCCCCTCATCGTCATATTGGGGATAAGGGCGTTTTGCCAACCTTTAAACTTGCCCGCGAAAGGAGCCACGCCGGACGAGGCCGGCTTTTCGGGATATGCGGAGAGATAAAGACCGCTGATAAAATCCGCATCGCCGCCGCCCGGGGCCTGCAGAATAAAATTGCTTCTAAACTGCCGGTCGAAATCGGTTTTGTCAATTAAAACTCCGCGCGACTTCATGGATTGGACCGGGTTTTCCAGCATATCCCTAATTACATCCGAAGGAAGCATATTTTGGTTGGGCCAAGCGTATACGTAATTTAAAGGCCCCTGCCACGCGCCGTCAACGCCGTTTCTGTATTCAAGATGGAAATGGTAGTTTACCTTTCTTGAAAGCAGCAGTTCGTGCCCGCCTATTCTTATGCGGCGGAGACCGTCATGGCTGTAAATAAAATAGGTGCCTTGGGCGTTTTCAAATATAACGGCCGGGGTTTCGCGCGTCGCGCCGAGTACGGATACCAACCAGTCTTTGTATTCGGAAAGGAAATGCTTATAATCGCCGCGTCCTTTTTTTATGGAAAGTTCCTTTATTAAATCTTTTTTAACTTCCTTGCCCAAAGCAAGGTCGACAAAGTCGTCTTTTGAAAAATCTTCCCATTCGTAAGCGTCCCCGCTGACGCCTATAAGATAAGATTTCTTAGGCGCGCCGGCGCTTCTCTTCTGCAAAGCGATGTCAATTAAATTGGAAAGAACTCTGTCCTGCGCTTCTCGCGGCAGCTGCAAAGCTCTGTTTAAAGCAGAAGCCACCATAAAATTGCCGTAAGAAGATACATAGTCAAAAACGTCTTCAAGAGGGTTATCTTCTATGACAAGCATATTCGCCACGGCGGAATCTTCCAAGGGGGCGGTTCTGGGCGAGGGTATTTTATCGGCCGCAAGCACTATAATTTGGCCGGGCCGCAAATCTTCAAGCAGGTTTAAAACGGCTTCAAAGAAACTGTCGAAAGTCTGAGTGCCGTAAGGGTTTTGATCTATTATTTCTATAAGTTCCGCGCTGAGCTTGGGCGAGATATATTTCGCTACGCTCATAAGATTGGAATATCTTGCCCTGTTGGCCTTGTTATTGGAGCGTTTTTTCAGTATTTGGGCGGCGAAACGTTCAAAAGCGGCAAAGCCTTTTTCCGCTTTTTTAACCGGAGCCGGAGCCTTTATATCAAACGGGGACTGAATCGGCGCGGTTAAATTCGTTTCCGCCGAAACTGTAAAGTAATTGGCTGCCGCAGGCGTAAATCCGCGGCCGCGGTAATTGTCGAGTCTGCCGGAATTACCGCCGTGAAATTCATTTAAAACGCCTTCTATGCGCGGCAGAGAAAGTATGGATAAAACCCTATGCCCGGCATTCGCGCTTCGCCCCGCCGTTCCGGCCGTTTTAAGCGCGCCCGAAAAAGCTTCCACCGTGGTTAAAGAAGGCGTAACTCGGGTTATCGTCAAAGGTATATCCGCGCTTTCTTTAAGCAAATAAGCGGCGTTGGCTATTGTCTGCGGAGCGCGTTCGTACTGAACTATCGCTACGGAAGGCGTAAATAAATTTACGGCAGGCGCACCGCTTAAACTTAAGCCCGAAACGGCTTTGCCGGGATTTCTTATCGCCCCCGCCGCCGTTTGCGCCGTAATATCAAAAGAGGGCAAAACCCAAGCAAAATAATTGTCAAAAGCAAAACGCTTCCAAGCCGGCAGTTCTTTATAAGGCTTATTAAAGAACCAACCGCCTTTAAACGGTTTTTGCGGGCCGAAAGGCTTGCTGAGTTCAATGACTTCCTGCGCAAGGCGGAGTTCCTGTTCGGCTTCAATCTTTGCTCTGAGCAGCCTCTGTTCCCTTGTAAGCTGCGCCGATGCTCCGCCGTGTATCCCCCCTCCCGAGCCTTCCCCGATTGAAACCGTCAGATTCTCGGGGCGTGCAGACATATCCGTAATGTTTTGCCCGGCTTGTTCGGAAAGGCTGACTTGGCCCGTAACGGTTTGATTGGCGGGCTCTGCGCCTTTCTTGGGAGAGGCCGGGTTGGCGGGTCTGTCGGCCGCTCTGCGCTTCTTGGCTACAGAAGAAAGAGTTTCGGATTTTTTTGGCGCTGGCGCGGCTGTGCGAGGTTTGGCTCCCGCAGGCTTTGCTGCGCCGGTTTTTACCGTGGAGGCCGCCGCGGGAACTCTTTTGCCGGAGCTTACCTTATGAAGCAAATTTCCTTTTCCGGCGGCTCTTATTTTTGCTATGCGCGCCGCCCTTAAAGACCTTGAAGCCGAAAAACTTTTTATAAAGGAAGAGGCTCCCTTCGCCAAAGACGGTATGCTGATTACGAAAGAAGTCATCAGCACCGCGCTTACAAGGATATCGCCCCAAACGGCTAGTTCGGATATTTTTTTGTTTCTTGCGGCGCGTACGGCTTTTACGGCGTCTTTTGTTTTTTCCGCTTTATAGCCGGCTCCGTATCCGCATGAAACTTTCGCCGCCAAATTGTTTACGCGGCGTTGGGTGCCTTCGTTCAGGTCCCACCAGTCAAGGGAATAAAGCTTGTTTACCGTATAAGCGGCTTCGTATGATTTTACGCGTCCGCTTTTTATCGCGCCCGCGACAAAAGGGGTATGCGCGTAGGCGTATCCGGCGTCGCCTTTCCTTAAAGCGTAGGCGTAATTGTTTACGGCTTTATCGGCGATTT
>NZ_CALGEO010000045.1:0-2019 GCF_937881865.1 Candidatus Proelusimicrobium excrementi | reverse complement strand
ATTGCCCAATCGTCCGTAAATGACCTGGTCGTGTGTCGAACCCGGTTTGTGGAAACTCACCAGCAGTTGGCGGTTCATTTCTGCACTCAAGCCGTGGGCCTGTTGTTTCGCGATGGTCTCGAGGTTGGTGGCCAGCAGGTTCAGCAAGTCCGACACGTTCAGCACCCCATGTTGCCGGATGTAGTGCGCACCGTTCATGGTCTTCTGCAGGGCATCGATGTCTTTCGTCTCAAGCAGTGCCTCGCAATCGGCAGGCACCAAGGTGTAGAGGTCCACATCGGCCTGCTCCTCTTGGAAGCTCAGCTGGTTGTACCCCCACCAACAGACAGCCCCTAACAGCATCACGATGCACATGGGAACGACGAACGTGTAGATTCTTTTCTTTTCCATCTGTTTCCTTTTGTTTTTTTCTTTTTTAACCGCCGCTTCATTGTTTGCGGAAGATTCCGCTTTGCCCCAAGCCGCGCAAGGGCCTGAAGCGCAAACGCTTAGTTTTACGTCTTTTCCTAAAGAAGTAAAACTGGCTCAGGATTTTTCGGCTTTTGTAACTTTGCCCGAACGCGCGAAACTTGATAAAGAGTCATACAGTCAAAAAGATTTTGAAATCATTTCCGCTTCCCCGGATGAAAGCGGCCTTACCATAGAAATCAAAGCCGCGCCTTTCGCTTTGGGCGTATCAACTTTTACGGCTCTTTCTTTTACCGGCTATGACGGAAAGCGTTTCGTAACTGAGCCTGTGCCCACCGAAGTCAAAACCGTAGATACGGGTATAAAAGAAGAAAAACTCCTTGATATCCGCGCACCTTACAGGCCTTTTAATTATTGGCTTTTGTTATGGATTTTTGCTATAGCGGCGGCCGTTTTTGCAGCTTACGCTTTTTACATCAAACGCCGCCCGGCGGATAAGGCCCGCCTGCTGAAAGCTTTTGAGGAAGACAAACGCCCGCTGGACGTAATCGCTCTTGACAGATTGGATCACCTTTTGGCCGGAGGCCTGTGGAATGAGGGGCAATATAAATTTTTCTATATAAACATGATAGATATTTTAAGGGACTATCTTTCCCTGCGTTTTGCCGTAGACGCGCATAAATACACCAGCCGGGATTTAATCCGCGTCCTTAAAAAGACGCCGGCTTTTAAAGGCGATTTGAAACAGCTCGCCGATTTGCAGCGTTCGGCCGATTATGTTAAATTTGCCAAAGCCGAGCCGACCGAAGCCCAGCGCGACGCCGACATAAGGAATATGCGCAATATAATTATTGATACGCGCCCGCCGCGCCTGGAAGCCGAAAGCAAAGAGAAAGGGGCTTAATTTTGACCATGCAAAAAGATAAATTTTTATCCATAGCTTATAATCTGCTGACCGCAATAGCCGCGGCCGTAGCTTTGCTGCTGCTTGCTTTGATATTTTTAAGCGGAAGCCGTTTGGCCGATCCCGGATTTTTGTTTTTGCTTATTGTGCTTTTCTGCGCCGCTTTCGGGGCCGTGCTTATAAGAAAGATTTTCCCTCCGTCGGTAAAATATCCGCTTGGCCCCGGCGTAAAGTTTGAGGATTCCACGCTTGTAAAATTGGCCAAATGGCTGCCGATGGGCCTTTGCGTTACGGCTTTGTTTTTAAGCGTATTGGCTTTAAGCCGTCCGCAAAAAGACGGCAAACATATTCTGCCGCCGGCCAAAGGCGTGGATATTATGCTTACCATAGATGCTTCCGGCAGTATGGCCGCTTTGGATTTTAAGCCGAACAGAATGTCCGCCGCCAAACAAACGGCCGCGGAGTTCGTTGACAAAAGAGCCACGGACAGAATAGGCGTTGTAGTTTTTGCCGGTGCGGCCATGCTGCAATGCCCGCTGACTTTGGATTACTTTGCGGTAAAGGAATATATAAATCTTATAAGTACGGATATGCTTTCCGACCAGCTCGGCACCGCAATAGGCGACGCCATAGCCGTTTCTGCCAGGCATTTAAAGGACAGCGCGGCCAAAAGCAAGACGATAATCTTGCTTACCGACGGAGAAAAC
>NZ_CALGEO010000044.1:0-3662 GCF_937881865.1 Candidatus Proelusimicrobium excrementi | reverse complement strand
GATGTCAATCGCCGGAAAGATTCGCTTATCCGCAAGGCTGCGGTCAAGGACAAGCTCCATATTGCCCGTTCCCTTGAACTCTTCAAAAATAACATCGTCCATACGGCTTCCCGTTTCCACAAGAGCGGTGGCGATAATCGTCAGAGAGCCGCCTTCTTCTATGTTCCTAGCCGCGCCGAAAAACCTTTTGGGACGCTGCAGAGAAGTGGCCTCCAAGCCGCCGGTAAGCACGCGGCCGCTGGCCGGAGTTATAGTATTGTAAGCGCGCGCAAGGCGGGTTATTGAATCAAGCAAAATAACGACATCCTTTCCGTTTTCAACGCCGCGTTTGGCCTTTTCAAGAACCATCTCGGCAACCTGTGCGTGGCGTTCGGCGGGTTCGTCAAAAGTTGAAGCGATGACTTCCCCGTTGACGCTGCGGCTCATATCCGTAACTTCTTCCGGGCGTTCGTCAATCAAAAGCACCAAAAGTTCAATGTCTTTATGATTGGCGGTAAGAGAATTTGCAATATTTTTAAGCATTACCGTTTTACCGGTTTTGGGCGGAGCTACGATTAAAGCCCTCTGCCCTTTGCCGATAGGCGCCATTAAATCTATCACTCTTTGCGTAAGATCTTTTTTATCGACTTCAAGCGTAAAGCGGCTGTCCGGGTGCAAAGGAGTAAGGTTTTCAAACAGCGGTCTGCGGTAGACTTTGTCGGCATCTATGTCGTTGACTTTCTGAACCTGCAGCATGGCGAAAAATCTTTCATTGTCTTTAGGCGGGCGTATCAAACCTTCTATTTTATCGCCTTTTCTTAGGCCCAGACGCTTAATCTGAGAAGGAGAAACGTATATGTCTTCCCCTCCGGCGAGGTAATTGTTTTCTTCCGATCTTAAAAAGCCGAAGCCGTCGGGCAGAATTTCCAAAACGCCGCCGCCGTAAACGGAGCCGTTCTGTTTGGCTTGGACGGCTATAATTTTGCCGATAAGCTGCTGTTTCCTTAAGCCGGAAATATCTTCCACGTTATAATTGACGGCAAGCTTCGTAAGTTCGGCCACGCTGAGTTTGGAAAGGGCTCTGGCGTCCATGGGTTTGGAGCCGTTTGCTTTGGGCTGATGAGCGTTCTGCTCCGCCTGATTCCTGGAATAAACGGTTTTGGCCGCCGGCTTTTCAATTGGAGCCGACTGGGCGGAAGTTTTTTCCGCCGCGGCGGTTTCCGCTTGCTGGCTGGCCGTATATCTGCGCGGCGAGGGTTTTTCTTTCGCCGTTTCTTTGGCGGCGGTTTTTACTTCTTTAGTTTCCATAATTACCTCATTGGTTTTTGTTTTAAAATATAAAAAAATCTTTCAATTTTATCTTTAAGTTCTTTTCCGCTTTCGTTATTGTAAATCACGATATCGGCTTTCTGAGCTTTTACCCAAAGCGGAGTTTGTTTTAAATCCCGCGCTTTAAAATCATCCGCTTTAAAGCCTTTGGCCAAAGCGCGGGCAAGACGGATTTTATCATCGGCGTATATGCACAAAGTCAAATCAAAGGAGCTTTCAAGGCCGGCCTCAAAAAGCAAAGGCAAATCAAAAACTATGATTTCCTCTTCCGCGGAATCAATGATTTCCGCGGCTTCTTTCAATATTAAAGGGTGGAGCAGATTTTCCAGCCATTTGCGTTTGACGTCGTCTTTAAAAACGCGGCGGGCTATCTCGGCTCTGTCGCAGGAAGAAAAAGCTTCCCCTATTTTGTCTTTTAAAACTTCAAAATATTTTTTACTTAATTCGTCGGCGCATATCGTAACCGCGCCGAGCTCCTTAAAAATCCCCAGAGCGGTGCTCTTCCCGCCGGAAATGCCGCCGGTCAGACCTATTACGGTCTTGCCTTTCCTTTTAAAATCCATTAAATTACCTTCCCCATTTCGTTCCAGTTGCGGCCGGCTTTGGCTTCCGCCAAAAGCGGTACGCGCAATTTTACGGCGTTTTCCATTTTTTCTTTTACCCAGCGCGCAGTTTCTTTTATACGGCCTTCGGGGACTTCAAAAATCAATTCGTCGTGAACCTGCAAAAGCAGCAGGCAGCCTTCAAGTTCCGGCGCGGCGAAAATATCCGTCATGGCTTTTTTGATAATATCGGAAGATCCCCCCTGAACCACCGTATTTACCGCCGCGCGGTTGGCGAAACTGGTAAGACGGGAAGAAGAAGCTTCAAATTCCGGTATATATCTTACATGGCCGAAAAGCGTTTTTACGTATCCGCTTTTGCGAGCCTGCTCCGCCGTGGCGTTTATCCAATTTTTTACGGTGGCGTATCTTTTAAAATAGGCGTCAATGTAATTTTTGGCGTCGCTCATTGAAATGCCCAAACTCTGAGAAAGGGCCAAAGGCCCCTGCCCGTATACTATACCGAAGTTTATCGCCTTTGCGCCGGAACGCATTTCCTTAGTTACTTCTTCCGGCTTTACGTTAAAAACTTCCGCCGCGGTTTGACGGTGTATATCCGCCGCGGCTTTAAAAGCGTTTATCAGCGCTTCGTCGCCGGATTCATGCGCCAAAACGCGCAAATCTATTTGGGAGTAATCGACGGAAAGCAAAACCTTCCCCTCCTGCGCGACGAAAGCCTGCCTTATCAGGCGGCCCTTTTCGCTTCGGACGGGGATATTTTGCAAGTTCGGGCTGAAGCTTGAAAGCCGCCCGGTTACAGTACCGGTTTGGTTAAAATTAGTATGCACGCGGTGCGTTTCCGGGCCGGCCAAATTTAAAAGGGAATCGACATAAGTGCTTTTAAGTTTAGAACTTTCCCTGTATCTAAGTATTTGCCCGGCAATAGGGTGGATTTTCTTTAAAACTTCCAAAGATTCTTCATCGGTGGAGTAGCCGGTTTTGGTCTTCCGCGCGGAAGGCAGGCCAAGCTGCTCGAAAAGTAAAACACCAAGCTGTTTTGTAGAATTTATATTAACGTCGTAACCGGCGGTTTGGTTGATTTCTTTTTGCTCCGCCTGCATTTCCTTATCAAGAAGAATAGATAAAGTTTTAAGCCAGGCCGTATTTACCATTATGCCGTTATTTTCCATATTTAAAAGTACGCTCATCAGCGGGATTTCCATTTCCGAATATACTTTTAAAGCGTCCTTTTCCTTTAAAAGGCTTTCCAGCTTGTCCTTAAGGCCCCAAATATTTTGAGCGTAAAAAGACATTCTTTCTTTAAGGCCGGCACCCACGCTGAGCATAACGCCCAAGTTGACGGTAAGAGAACCCAAAAGGCTGAACTCGCCGGAGGGATCAAGGCAGTATTTGGCCAAAGCTCCGTCAAAACAATTTATAAATTTGCCGGCTTTGGGATTATATCCCAAAACGCGGAAAGCGTATTTGACGTCATGGCCTATTTTAAGTATTGAATCATCGTCGAAAATATCAAACAAAGCTTCCTCACGCTCAGGGCTTAAAGTCAAAGCGTCGGCAAAAGCCGCACATTGCGCGCTTGAAGCCAAAACCAAAGCGTCTTCTTCTACGTAAACAAAAAGTTCTTTGCCGATTAAAGCGCGCCGCAAGACTTCTTCAAAAGAAGAAAATTTATATTCTTCCTTAATTTCTTTTACCGATGAGGACGGCTGAGGAGTTTCTTCCGAAAAATCAAAAAGCTCACCTTGAACGGGGGCTTTTGTTTCAGCCGGGACCTCCGCTTTAAAAGAGTCT